>JAJFMG010000123.1 GCA_021772295.1 Chlamydiota bacterium
ACTCGATCACTTTTGTCTGCAGTAATTTGTTCAGAGTAAACGGCAAATTCCTTCAATAGCTTTTTAAGCTCTTGCTTTTTGTTATTTGGTACCCAAGCCTCAATAGAAAAAAGTGTTTCTTTAAGTTGGTGATCAACTTCAGATTTTGCTAAATGCAAATGGGCGCTATTTAAACTTTCTATTAAAGCTTTTTCTAATACCTGCTGGTAACCTGCATGAGATACCAAATACTCATGATGCTCATGCATTGTGTTTTTTATTTCTTCTTTTCGTTTTTTAAGCTGAGAAAGAGATTGCTCGATATGCATTTCAAGCATTCTTTTATATTTCATTTTTTCAGGTGCTAAACTCATAAAATAATCGAGATCATAATCTGTTGAAATATAGATCAAATCTTCCGAAACGGGCTTTTTATTCGCTTTTGCAGTCTTGATGCAAAAAAACTGTAAGATTTTTCCCGAAGACTTCTCAATTTCTCGTACCTGTTCCATTGAAAAGTTACCAAGAGGCGCTATTCTTGTAATCTCAGACTGCACAAATTTCATCTCTTCTTCAAGTTTTTCAATCTCACTATTTTTAGAGAGAATATGGGCGCTAAGAGCAGCTGCATCTTTATTTTCTAGAGGGGGATAATTTTCAATTCGCGGTTGTTTTTTAAGCACTTTAATTGCAGCGATAATATCGAGAGTAACACTAGGATAATCTTGGGATTTTTTTTTGCTTTTTGGAATAAATTCTATAAATCCCATTTTTTGCGCTTTTGCAAAAAATGCATTTACATCTTTTTTGACTCCTAGAAAAAGATATTTTTCCACATCGACGATCATGCTATTGCCTTCATTTCATGTTTCTTTTTTCTCTCTAGAATTTTCTTTTTGGCAGCTTTTGCTTGCGCAACCGATGAGAGTTGTTGGTCACTTAAAAACACACGGATTTTTTTGATGTTTCCAAGTGTTCTTGGAATCAATACTTTTTCAAAAAGATTCACTCTGATTGAAACCTCACGAAGTTCTTTTTCAAGACGCTCTTTTCGTATCTTAACAACTCCCATTCTCTTTTGAATAGTAATTAAATCTCGAAGTAAAATAAGAGCATCGTCGAACCAGTAAGGCGCTAAAAAAAAGGAGTATTTCGCTTCTTGAAAAATAGCCTTTTCAAATACAGGAATATCAATACCTGCAATGTTTTCATCAGAGGTTTGCACATCTATTACATGGAGAGCTTCAAGTAAAAATGAAATGTCTTTTTCCATAAAAAGTGCTTCAAATTCTTGCACTTTTTCAAGTTTGGAGTTATGCAAAACATGTAATCTATCAAGTTCCATTTGCTCATTATTTACCTCAACTTGCAGCATTGCTTTTTTTAGTTGCAAGGTTGGTAAATACTTCTGCAGTTGCGAAAGCTTAAACTGCTGATCTCGAAGTTCATTTTTAGTAAGTTTAATTTGACTCAAAATACTTCCTAAGCTTGTTTCTCTTTAGGCCAATACTGATTAAGTAGCTCAGCTTTGATTCCCACTTCTCTTTTCTCAAAACAATCAGCTAGCATTTGCCAGCCAAGATCAAGTGCGTCTTCTAAAGTAATATTCACCTCTAGATTCATCATTTTATCTTCGAACATATGACTATAACGCAGTAGTTTTTGATCCCAATTAGAAAGCTTGAAGCCCATGCTTTCTCTTTCTCTTGCTTTCTTAGATTCAGCGTAGAGTCGAATCATTCCATTTGCCAAGTCTCCATGATCATTTCTTGTAACAGAGCCGATGACTTGTTGTTTTAATCTAGATAGAGATCCAAATGGATCAATTCTACCACCATGGAGGTAGTACTGCCCTTCTGTAATGTAACCTGTATTATCAGGTACTGGGTGAGTTACATCGCCACCTGGCATAGTCGTTACCGAAATCAACGTGATCGAACCTGAGCCATCAATATCTACAGCCTTTTCATATCTAGCCGCTAAATCAGAATAAAGAGATCCTGGATACCCACGATTCGATGGAACTTGGTCCATTGTAATCATTATTTCTTTAATCGAATCTGCAAACGCAGTCATATCAGTAAGTAAAACAAGAACATCTTTGCCTTTAATCGCATATTGCTCGGCAGCAGCAAGCGCCATATCAGGTACTAGGATACATTCGACGGCAGGATCTGTTGCTTTATGAATAAACATGGCTGTTTTAGCAAGAGACCCCGATTTTTCGGCGTTATCAATAAACCCTTGGTAATCATCAAATCGAAGCCCCATTCCCCCAATGATAACTACATCTGCATCTGTTTGATTTGCAATACGCATGAGTAGTTGATTATAAGGCTCACCTGAGATCGAAAATATAGGAATTTTTTGCGATTTTACTAGGCAATTGAAAACATCAATCATCGGGATATTTGTTCGAACTAGTTGGTGTGGAACAATTCTTTTTACAGGGTTAAAAGATGGCTTTCCAATGTCTACTTTTTCCCCAGTTGGAAGAGGTCCATCATCGATTGGAGATCCTATGCCATCCATACGTCTTCCAAGTAGGTCTTCCCCAACTGTGACTTGCACTCTTTTTTTCAAAAAAGTGAGCTTATCACCTGTTGACATTCCTCTGGTATCCTCAAAAGCCTGTAAGGTTACTTTATCTCCATCGAAGCTCAGAACAGAGGCGTAGCATGATTTTTTCTTTTTAGATTCAATTTTTGCAAGCTCTCCGAGCGATACTCCCTCAGCGCAAACAGTAATAAGGCTTCCTCGGATATCTAATATTCTATCATAAGTTTTTTTCATTGGTTACCCCGATTACATGTGATGCTTTAGTTGCTTTTCGACTTTCTCAAATGTCTGATTATAGCCATCTGATTTATAAGCGAGAAAATTCATGTTTTTGATTTCATTTTGAAGTTCAATAAAAAACTTTCTCGCATCGCTATGCTCTGTAAACGAAAAGACTGCTTTAAAAATTCGATATAAAAGTTTTAAAAGATCTGTTTGCCGATCCAGAGGGCAATACGCATCTTCTTTATCAAATGCATTTTGTTGTAAATAAGAAAATTCAAAAAGTTCCGCTTTCAGGTATCGGATAAAATCATCCATATTAACACCTTCTTCACCAACAACCTCCATTCGCTTTCCAATCTCATCTCCATCTAATAAAAGAGCAGATGTAAATGAGATCATTTCGCTCCAGTTATCCACTTTTTTTTCTAATTCTTTAGATACCGCGTTAATATATTTTGACCATGAAATAAGCGGATCTACCGCTGGATACTTTCTCGCATCAGATCGTTGACGAGA
>JAJFMG010000124.1 GCA_021772295.1 Chlamydiota bacterium
AGCACATATTTAGAAGAGCATGCCAAACTTGCAAAAGATCATAAGCACATGACAGCAAAGCAAGCGGCTCTAATTGCTAAAAATGCAAATGCAAAAAAACTTATTCTCACTCATTACTCTGCAAGATATAAAGATTTGCAGCCATTTGTAAAAGAGGCTAGAGAGGTGTTTGAAAACTCATTTGCAGCAGATGACTTTAAGCGATTTGACTTTCCACTCTAAGCAGCAAAGTCTTTAATTTCATTTGATAAAATTTCAAGTTCCATTACTAGTTGTTTCGTGGCTTGCTTATATTTTGTATAAACATGCATTACATTTTGCAACTTTTTGGTTTCTTTTTGAGAAGCGGTGAGCATGGAAATTTTACCTTCTAGAGGAATTGATAAATCTTGCGTTAGAATTCCATCAACTATTTCACCGATGCTTGTAATTTCAAAGGAACCTAAATGCGTTGCATCTACACTTTTTTGATGGAGATCTTGCAAAAGAGAGGACATATTGTGTAGATATTCATTTGAGTCTACAACTTCTGGTTTTTCTTCGAGTTGTTTGATGCTTTGAATAAAAGCATCTAACTTTTCTTTAAAATCGAAACAAATCTTCTTATCGCTCTCTTTCATTACAATCCCACCTTTTCTCCTATTCTAATAATTTACGATTTGATGACCAGGTTTTTCAAAGAACTACACCTTGAAAAGAAAAAAAGTAAAGTTACCCCATGAGGCTATGCCTTGGAATCCTCTTATGCAAATGTATTTTATCGAGCAGGATTATTGAAAAATGGCCTAGAGTCGTCGAGATAAAATTAATAAAGATTCTAAAAAAATGCGATGTCAAAAAAGGAAATTAAAGACTAGTAGAAATAATGTTACTTCTTCATCTTTAAGAAAACTGACTACAAATAAAGCCTGCGGCTACAGCAAATGCATTTGAAACATTAAGAGAGTTTTTATAGCCTCGAAGAGGAATTCGAACAAAATGATCTGCCTTTTGAAGAGTTTTTTGGGATAGGCCATACTCCTCATTACCGAGTAGAAGGGTAAAGCTTTTCGGAAATACAAAATCTGAAATACATTTTGCACTTGAAACTGTTTCAAGTGCAATAAAGGGAGGTCTAAGTATATCAAAACTTTCAAATGTTTTCTGTGTTACAAAAGGATATGCGCCCATAGACGCAGCTTGCACTTTGGGATGAGTAATATCTGGTGTTTTATTAGTAAGATACAATGTTCCAAGTCGAAAGGCTTCTACTGTTCTGATTATACTTCCCACATTATGAGCTGATCTCAAATCTTCTAAATAAATATCAATAGGGTAGTTTGGAGTTTGATTTGGAGCGTCAGATGTATTTACATCTATAAGAAGATTAGACTCATGTCTATCGATACCAGAATATTTTAAATGATGATGGTACAGATCAGAAATGGATTCTTTGGTAAGAGTCGCTTTTGGCTGATTCATCCATAGTTCTAATTTTCGATACTCATTGAGAAGGGGTAAATTATCTGGATCAAAATATAACTTCTTTAACAAAGTTGCAATTTTTTTATGTTGCAACTTTGTCGTAAGGCTTAAGAATTTGGGCCTTGTAAAATTCACTTCGCTTTAGCAGTTAAGTAATCTTTTAGTGGGCCATCAAAATAATGAATGCCGTCTTCTTCAATCGCAATAATTTTGGTGGCAACATCAGCAATTAAATCCCTATCGTGCGCTGCAAAAATTGCAGTACCCTTAAATTCTTGCAAGCCCCAGCTTAGCGCGGATACAGACTCAAGATCAAGGTGATTATTTGGCTCATCGAGAAGTAATGTGTTATTATCTTCAAGCATTAGCTTTGCAAAAATGAGTCTTGCTGTTTCTCCACCAGAGAGCTTGGAGATTTCCTTAAAGGCATCATCACCCGCAAATAGCATTTTTCCCATCGCGCCTCTGACATCTTGATCATAAGCAGAAGGGATATTAGATTTAATCCAATCAAATGAACTTATTTTTTGAGATTTGTCGATAATTTCTTCATGGTTTTGAGGAAAATAACCGAATTTTACTTGGTGCCCAAGCACAATAGACCCATCATCTGGCTCAATGACATTAGCAAGTAATTTGATAAGAGTTGTCTTACCCCGGCCGTTATTACCGATAACTGCAACTTTATCTCCTTTCATGATTTCACAAGAAAATTTTTCGAAGACGAGATGATCAAATGATTTTGAAATTTGTTTGGTTTTGAAAATGATTTTTCCAGGCTGTTTATCACAGGGCACAAATCTAATATAGGGCCTTTGAATATTTGATTTTTTCAACTCTTGTGGTTGGAGTTTGTTGATTTCTCGAAGTCTCGATTGTACTTGAGATGCTCTTGTTCCAGCTCCAAATTTGGCAACAAATTCTTTAAGATGAGCAATTTTCTTTTCCTTAGATTTGTTTTCATCTTCAGCACCTTGACGAGATTGCATTTTTGCAACAAGCATCTGATCATAATTGCCAGGATAGCTGATGATTGTATCATAATCGATATCTGCAATGTGCGTTGTTACAGAATTTAAGAAGTGGCGATCGTGACTTACAACAATTAAGGTTCCATCATATTGGAATAAAAAATCTTCAAGCCAGCCAATGGATTCAAGATCCAAGTGGTTGGTAGGTTCGTCAAGAAGTAACGCTTCTGGATTCCCAAAAAGAGCTTGGCAGAGCATGACTCTAAATTGCAAATCTAGTGGGAGTGTATTTAATTTATCAGAATGAACATCTAGCCCAATACCCATCCCCGTAAGAAGAATTTCGGCGTCAGCTTCTGCGCTGTAACCATCTTCCTCCGCAATGATTTCTTCAAGATCTCCAAGTCGCATGCCAATTGCATCGGTCATCTCTTTTTCATAGAGAGCTTCCCTCTCAGACATCACATTCCAAAGACGCTCATTTCCCATGAGAACAATGTCAATAATTGGAAAATCTTTATAATCTTCTATATTTTGAC
>JAJFMG010000125.1 GCA_021772295.1 Chlamydiota bacterium
AAAAGCAAAATCTTGAAGATATCGAGATTTTACCTTTCATTGCATTTTTACAGTCTTTAAAAAAAACAATTCTTTTGGGTGTTTCGAAGGGTGGCGAGCTAGCATTACTTATTGGTAGCTTATTTCCAAATTTATTCTCAAAAATTATTACCTATGTTCCAAGCGCATTAACGTATGGGGGCTTTCCAAATATTAATAAACCTTGTTGGCTTTATCGAGGAAAAGCTTTTCCATTGGCGCCATTGCCTTCCATTACAAATATAAAAAAAGCAATGGAGCAGCAGCAAATATTACAAGCGACTCCCTTTTTACTTGAAGGTCTTAAAAAAAGTGAATTGGTTGTGAAGTCCATGATTGCAGTTGAAAATTTGGAGTGCCCTCTTCTTTTGATTTCTGGGAAAGATGACATGATGTGGCCATCAAGCACCTACTGCCAAATGATCGTAGACAGACTTAAAAAATGTCATAGTCAAATATTTGTAAAGCATGCCTGTTTTAGTAATGCTGGTCATCAAATACAAATGCCCTATATCCCATGCGCAGGAAGATATAAAAGACATCCATTAGATAGTAGAATATATGATTTTGGAGGTACTCCAACTGGTAATGTGCACGCGGCAAGAGAGTCATGGAAAGAAGTAATTTCATTTTTAAAACATTAAGATACCTTTCCAAAAAGGGATCTAGTTTGCTAAATTAGAGTTTTTTAGAAATAAAGGAGATTTCTATGAGAGATCTAGCGCAAGAAAAATTTTTACCATTTAAACTAAACAAATCTGCCATTGCAAGTTTGCAAGTTGCATTAGGAAGTATCTTTTTTGTGTTATGCGCAAAAATTACCATTCCACTAAGCCCAGTACCAATCAGTATGCAAACCCTTGGTATTTTGGTTCTCGCATTTGTTTTAGGACCTAAAAAAGCATTTTTAGCCATTGCTCTATATCTTGTAGAAGCAAGTCTTGGCATGCCTGTTCTTGCCAATGGAATAAATCCCCTTTGGATGTTAGGTCCAACTTGTGGGTATTTAATTGGTTTTTTAGTATCAGCATTTGTGATGGGAAAAATAATTGAGAAGAAAAAGTCATTTTTTCAATTTTTATTAGCCTGCTTTGCTGGAGAGGTTATAATTTACTCTTTGGGAGTATCCTTTCTAGGCATTTACCTTGGATCTATTTCTAAAGCAGTAGCGCTTGGTGCAGCGCCATTTATCGGTGTGGAACTTATAAAGACCATTTTTGCAAGCTCAGTATATTTGCTCTCTACGAAATTTAGATCAAATCAGACATAAGATCTTTTAGAAGCTTTTCTCTATGAGCATTATCTTTGATAAGCTTCTCTTTGTTTGCAAAAGCAGAGGGAAGTCTTATTGGTTCATATTCGATATGAACACCTGATAAAATAGCTCTTCCGCTACCAATATTTATAGAAATAATTGCAGGTAAAATAGGTGGATTGCTATCGATGTAATATCCAACTGTTTTTACATTTGGATATTTTGACGCATCTTTGAAGTAGCATCCGCCGTTATAATAAACGTGTAAGATCTTTCCTTTATAGGAAATCTGACAAACGGATGCTCCGCTATCGTTTTGATAGCTAAACTTTTTTTCTTTGTATAAACATCCAATAGCATCACCTGGAAAAAAACGAAGGGATCGCTCTTCAATCACTTCCATTTCAGATCCGGTTTGAAAGACAACTCTTTTAGATCCAAAGTACGCTCCCGCGCAGATTCCAAAATAGATACCACCATTGTTAACAAAAGACTGAATTTGCTCACATGGTTTACCTCTAAGCTCTCGATCATAGGGAACATCTAATCCTCCAGGCATTAGCAATAGAGAAGCTTTAGAGAGTCTTCCATTTTCGATTTCTTCCTTAGTAATAGATTTGACTTGAGTATTTTGAGGAAGAATTGATAATAGCGTTTTGAAGGACTCTTTGAATGAAAAAGTTCCTACTCCCTTGCCTTTATAAATGTATGCTAAGAATTCCATCTGGTAAATTTTACAGTAGAAGATCTATAATTGCAAAAAATCTACTTTGTAATTGGAAAGAATATGAGCCACAAAAAAATTGTTTCTTCCTTGCTTGGAATTATTGTTTTAATGGGCCTTGGTCTTACAATCTGGGATAAAGTCAATGCTGGATTTTATCTACACCGAATCTTTTCTGATAAAAAAATAAGCTTCGAGACTCTTGGTGATCTAAAATGTCCAGAAATACAAAATGCATTCGCGCAGGATTATGAGTATTTAGATCAAGGACATCAGATTTTTGCTTTTATTTCAAAAGATGGGAAATATATTTTAAAATTTATAAAAAATAGAAAATTTCCAATTCTCAAAAATATAAAGAGCAAACGAGGTATATCCAAGAGACGGCATTATCGCTCCTGCGAAATTGCATTTGAAGAATATTTAGAGCAGACAGGGCTTTTGTATGTTCACTTTAGCAATATTACGAGTGACTTGCCAAGCCTTATGGTAAAAGATAAAGTTGGTCTCACATATCATGTCGATCTCAACAAAGTGGAGTTTATGCTGCAAAAAAGAGCAAGTACCATTAAGGATCGATTTGAGGAGTATAAAAAAAGAGGAAATCTCAGTCTTGCTAAAATTGACTTGGTAAGAACATTAAATTTTGTTTTAGAGCGAGCGCAACGAGGTTTTTTTGATAAGGCGCCAAATATCATTAACAACTTCGGTTTTATCGAAAATAACCCTGTTGAATTCGATGTGGGGGGATTCTATCGAGACTCTAACAAAACAATTCATCATTTCTATGTATTTGAGATAGAAAAGCTACGAAGAAGAATTACTAAGTGGCTTGATAAAAATTACTCTGAGCTTTCATCCTTTGCCAATGAAAAAATCGATCAAATTATCTTAAAGCAAGAATATTTAAATGAAGAACTATTAGAAAGGGATACAGCGATATGAAAAAGCAAATGCATTTGGTCGTATGTTTTATAGTAACACTCCTATTTGCGCTTGAAATCAAAGCATTTGTAACGAATAAAATTGCTATGGGAATTTGCGTAGCATTTGCGATGTGGATACCTGGAATAATCGCTATCATCTATGCAAAAAAGGAATCACTCAAATTACCCATTTTCTCAAAGAAGAAAAAGTGGTATTTGTTCTCAACTCTTTTTGCATATTTCACAGTAGTACTCAGTTTACTAATCGCTTGGATATTTACTCCTTTTCATGGAGGGGAAACTTTTATTAGAGTCATTCCTGCATCAATACAGTCTAGCTTGCCTTTGCCGATCACGATTGCTTTAGGAGTCTTGGTAATAAGTACTCTAATCTTTATTGTAGGCTTTACAATTAATGCATTATTTGTGCTTGGTGAAGAGTTAATGTGGAGAGGTTATCTCTATGAAAAACTCAAAGGAAAACCTCCACTTGTTATTGCTCTTTCCACAGGAGTAATTTGGGGATTTTGGTATGCACCGATTATTTTCTTACGTTGCCATAATTATCCATCAAATCCAATTCTTGGTATTTTTATGATGGTAATTTATTGTACCTTGATGAGTCCAATTATGCATTATATCAGAGTGAAATCGAATTCTATTTTTGCTCCGTCTATTTTCCATGGAACAATAACTGCAATGGGTGGATTTGCGCAGTTTTTTGCATCCTACAATCCATTGTATCATGGATTAACAGGGTTTAGTGGATTCGTAGTCCTTGGTGTTATTTCAATGATACTGATTGGAACAAACATAAAGATGTTTTTTCCTTCCTTTCATGCAGCAAGCAATCTCAAATAATTAGTATTTAATTTTGACTGAATATTGATAAATGAAGAGAAACAGCAAGATTTTGATTAATATAAAAAAAGGAGAAATCTCATGTTCTGAAATTTCTCCGTACATATGCCCAGAATAGGACTCGAACCTACACACCTTGCGGCACCAGATCCTAAATCT
>JAJFMG010000126.1 GCA_021772295.1 Chlamydiota bacterium
AATGTTCCAGATGAGGAAAATCCTCATCGAGCAATGAATGGCGTCGAGCATCTAATTGCGTGCTATGAAAAAGTAGTTGGATTCAATCACTGATCTACTAAAATTGCCATTGGCAATTTTGTACATATATCTTTCAAATAAAGTGACTTTGTTAATTTTCCTGTAATAAGATCCTTCCAACCTTTATTTCTATATTCCGTCGGAACACAAATCTGAGTATTATTCCAATCAACCACTCGATTTTTTATAATCTTACTAAAAAGTCTTCCTGCAATGAAGATCGCTTTTTTACCATTGTGTTCTCTCATAAATGCAATCACATGATTTTGCAAGAGGCCTTCAACGTGCAATGGGATATATCCTCCCTTCAAATACAGCTCAGGAAAATCTCTTCTATGATTTAGTCCCAGATGGGTAAGATAAAGTTTTATTAAACCCGTTGAAAAACTTTCTCGATTAAAAAAAACATCCGATCCCTCTTTTGCAGACTTTATCTGTTTGAGCATTTCAAATCGTTTTTCAAATCCTACGCTTCTTCGATTATCAGGATCTACTAAACTATAATCAAATAATTCACATCCTTGATATAGATCAAAAACACCCGGAGATCCAATTCGTATTACAACCCCAGAAAGGGAGTTATATTTCCCAAGTAAATCAAGTCTTTCAAAAAAAGGCATAAAAATATCCCATAAGCTATTTTCACTTTGGAAAAGCTTCTCTATTCCATCTGTGAGCTTCTTTTCAATATCTAGATTAGGATTAATCCAATTTGAATGGACTTTACCCTCTCGAAGAGATTTAACCATATAAGAGCATAATCTTGCGCAAATTGAGCCAAGGGGGTGTTTTTTTTCAAAAACACCAAGTAAGCTCTGATAAAAAAAGTAGGCTACATTTTTATCTGGAAAGACATTCCCAATTGCTTCTGTAACAGCGCTGTGAAACTCATCTATCCATATAAAGAACTCACCTGGAATTTCACTTAAAACGCATAGCCTTGCTCGCATATCTTCGGAACGTTTTGTATCATGGGTTGAGCTGGGTAAAAACCCAAAGGGTGTCTTTTGATGCCTTGTAATATTTCTCTTATGAAACTGCTCAATTCCTATTCCAAAAACAGTTACATCTGATCCAACCTCATTTAGACACAATAAACGATTATAGACATACAAAAGAGTGTCTTCATATCCCTTAGCCATTACAGATGGACTTAACTGCTGAAAACGCATTACAAAATTTCTCATTACTTCCATATCAAAGCATTCTTTCGAGAAAAATGCCTGCTTTAAAAAATCTAAAACTTGATTTGCAATAGGAACTTTTTCAAGGAGTTTAAAAGCTTTTGTAATCACTTTTTTATCTTGATCCCCGACGCAGTAGTTTTCTTTTGAGAGATATGTTCTATACACTGGAAAGCAAGCAAACAATTCGATGATCCCTTTTTCCAAATCTAATTTGGAAAAAGGGATGTCACAGCCAGTTAGATGCATGCACTTGTAGCAATCAGATGTGAGTGTCTTAATTTCAGAGTGAAGATACTTACTCGCAAATTGTCTCTTAAATACATACAGTTGCTCTGCTGTATTTATCAAATTCTTGGTAAAGGATTCATAAAGGTTTGTAAAAGCAAGCTCATGAGAGGAGTCCACAAAGACACTTGTTAGATCTGATATAAACTCATATCCAACCGTTCCATTAACATTCCAATCTTCATTGAGACTCTCGCCCGATTCTAAAATTTTTTCAACCACAATATACGGAGCATGATCCATGCGAAATTCATAATCCCATATGATTTTCTTTACTTTATTAACATCTACTTTTTCACTGGGAAATTTCTCTTTATAAGCATGAAGAAATAGATGGTGAGTGCAATGGCGATACAACCATTTAAAAAACACTTTTGGCTCATAAAAACCATCTGGATGATCAATTCGAATACCATCAATATATCCCTTTGCATATAACTCAAAAACAAATCGATGATACTCTTCGAACACATCTTCATCTGACATCCGAAGCGCTGGAAGATCATTAATATCGAAAAACCTTCGATAGTTAATAGTCTCATTTGCAAGTTGCCACTCTTCAAGTAGATAGTATTGCTTAAAAAGAAGCTTTTCAAAACGATCGTTATATAGACCATCCTTCCTGCAAAAATCAGCTAAATTCTTATCCAAAGCTTTTTGAAAATCTAGATCAGATACATATCTTGCTGCAATTTGAAGTTTTATTTCTTCACATAGATGAAATCTCTCTACTTTATCTATATCTTGTTTAACATCAAATTTAGAAATTGCTGCAATTCTTGCAAGCAAATCACTTGTCTTCTCTCGTGGAAGAAAATAAGGCACAGTTTCCATAGAAAGAGGTAGCTTTCCCTCTTTCCATAAAAGATAAAACTCTCCATTTGCCTGCCCTATTGTAAAAGCATAGTTTTCCAAATAAGCAGAAATAGGTTTTTCTAGGATTGGAAGGAGAAGCCTTTCGTGCAAATGGGAACTACTTGGATAAAAGTGAATATCGAAGATTTTTGCGCAAAAAGAATGCATGCCATTTTCTAAAACATCTTTCCACCATTGGTTCTCACAAACCCCTGCCATGTGATTGGATACCAAATCAAACATTGTTCCCATTCGATTTTTTTTAAGGGATGCAATAAGTGCCAGGTACTCTTTATTACTTCCGATTTCAGAATTAAGTTGATGTGGATCTACTATATCATATCCATGTAAACTCCCCTTTCTTGCTTTTAGATAAGGTGATAGATAAAGTGCATCAACGCCTAAGTCTTTGAGATAAGATAGATTTTGTCTCGCATCTTTAAATCCAAAATTTTGATTTAACTGCAGACGATACGTTGCTGTTGGAATCGTCATCTGCTTAGATATAGACTCTATAAAATCATGAAGAGTAGAAGTCGAAATTTCTTTTTTAACTTCAACGTTGCCTACTTTTTTCTGAAATCCAAATTTCATTTAATAGTCCCATATGAGCTTATCTATTTGCATACGGTGAATACTCTCTGAGAGTCAAGTAACTTTTTAAAATATTTCTTGAATACAGATGTAGATATAAAACTCTTTGTCTTATAGGGAGAAAAGAAATAAAATGGATCCTTAAAAAGAACATATTGTAACAACTATGAGAAATAACCCTATTAAAATTGCAGTTGGCATGTCAGGTGGCGTCGATTCATCTGTTGTCGCCTACCTTTTAAAACAAAAAGGTTATGAAGTTTTTGGAATTTTTATGAAAAATTGGGAAGAACTGGATAAAAATGGAGAGTGCAAGTCAAAAAATGATTACGAAGATGTTGCTAAAGTTTGTGAGCATATCGGCATTCCCTATTACAGCGTTAACTTTTGTAAAGAGTATGAAGAAGATGTCTTTTCCCATTTTTTAGAAGAAATCAAAAAAGGATTTACTCCAAATCCCGATATTTTGTGTAATCGAGAAATCAAGTTCAAAGCGCTACTCAATAAAGCTCTTTCACTTGGAGCTGATTTTTTAGCAACAGGTCACTATGCATCAATCAAGGACATAGATGGTAATAAAGCTCTTTGTAAAGGCCTCGATAACACTAAAGATCAAAGTTATTTTCTCTACACCTTACAAAGCAACCTTTTAGAAAAGGTTCTTTTTCCTCTTGGAAACATGGAAAAAAAAGAAGTTCGAAAAATCGCGAAAGAAATCGATATCTCGGTGCACAGCAAACGAGATAGTACCGGAATTTGTTTCATAGGTAAAAGAAATTTCAAAGACTTTTTGCATAATTACATCCCCTATGAAAAAGGCAATTTTATTGACCTAGATGGCAACATCTTAGGTAAGCATCAAGGGGCAGCTTTTTATACAATAGGACAACGAAAAGGTCTTGGAATTGGTGGTCCAGGAGATGCCTACTTTGTTTCTTCTAAAGACATTAAAAATAATACAGTGACCTTAGTGCAAGGCTCAGAACATCCAGCACTATTTGCAAGTGAACTAACTGCCACCGATATATCTTTTGTTGGAAATACGCCTCTCTCATTTCCCATGCGCTGCAAAGCAAAAATTAGATATAGGCAAGTAGAGCAGCCTTGTACGATCGAAAAAATAGAAGAAGATACTATTTTTGTAAGCTTCGATGAGCCACAAAGAGCGATTACCCTACGACAATCTATTGTTTTCTACAGGGAAAAAGTTTGTCTTGGCGGAGCAATGATTGCATCGATTGGAGACAGTCTTTGGATTTCAAATCAAATCCAAGAAGTAACACCTAATTGAAGGTGCTACCATTTTTAATACCTGAGTTATTTCTCTAGAAACTTTGTTCTCCTTTTCAAGAAAAGATTTGTATGCCATAGAAAATAGAAAGGGAAAACAGGAGTATTATCATGAAAGTATTCATTCTTTCTATATTGTGTCTTTTTGCATCGAATGTAATGGCAGAAGAAGAACTTGCAAATATCTTTACCCCAAGTAGTGGATATAACCCCAAAGAAATTGTTTATGATTATGTAGAGGCTTTTGAAGAAAACAATCAGGATAAACTTGAAGAAGTGCTCGCAAGTGGATATAAGGTAGTTGACTTAGATCCAATTTATTCCAGATATCAAGATAAACATGACGAACTTGGGATTGATATTTTAACAAGAGCCAACGCTATGCAAAAAGCGCTCCCTAAATTTAGCTTAAAAGTCCTAGATACCATTTGGGAGGGAAGCACTTTTGTAGCTGTCATGAATCTTAATGGAACTATGAAAGGAACATTTTTAGGCGTAGAGCCAAATGGGCAACAAGTGTCGATGAAAATCGTGTCTATCTTTACGGTTCGAGATGGAAAAATAACTGAGATTCAAGAGATGTGGAATGAATACTCTGTTATGAAACAGATCGGATATATAGCCCTCTAATGAAAATATCGCAAGGGTATCAAATTCTTATTGGAATTGGTATTGGAATAGTCCTCGGATTATTTCTCGGTCCCATTTGCTCGATTTTCAAACCCATTGGAGATGCATTTATTATGTTCATCCAGATGGTGGTACTACCCTATATCCCCTGCTCTATTATTCATGGGCTAGGTTCCACCAAGCCGAGCGTTGCTAAGCAACTCTTTAAAAGAGGCTGGGCCTTTTTACTTCTCTTATGGGCACTTGTTTTATCATCCATATTTTTAATTAACCAACTCTTTGTAGTAAAGTCACCCTACCTAGTATCTACGACAAAAAATACTTCTTTCGATCGAAACTTTTTAAAGTATATCGTTCCAGAAAATCCCATTTATGATTTAGCCAATAACATTGTTCCAGCAGTTGCTGTTTTTGGGATACTGATTGGAATTGCTGTTATGCATTTAGAACATAAAGAACCCCTTATTTCTTTTTTAGAAAGAGTCAATAACACCATTGAAATGATTTTAAAGGGAATTACAAGAGTTGCGCCTATTGGTATCTCAGCTCTTTTTGCCTTTGCTGTGGGAACGATTGAAGTGGAGACTCTTGTGAAGCTATCTATTTATGTTTTACCACTTATAGCTCTTGTATTTTTGTTTGTTTTTTGGGCACTTCCAGCTGTTTTAATGAGTTTTACCCCACTGCGATACAAAGAGATCATCGGTGAGTTTAAAACAGGATGTATGCTTGCCTTTATGATTGGATCACCAAGTATCGCAATCCCTTACTTAAATCGGTGTATTCAAAAATACGCTGACAAATATCATATACATGATAAAGAGCTCCATAACGCCTCACAAACTATTGTTCCCATTTCGTATACCTTTACGCAGCTTGGATCTCTGCTTATACTTTTTTATATCATGTTTCTCTCTTTCTATTA
>JAJFMG010000127.1 GCA_021772295.1 Chlamydiota bacterium
CTTGAGAGTATTTGGATCATCACTTGGTTGAGACCCCCATTCTGCTTCTACTGAACCGAATCCTGAAACTGATGCCATTATGTATTTACCTATTTCGTTACAACTAAGATTTGATTCCTAGAATTGTTATTTAAGAATTATTATCCGTCAATATTGCGCATATTTGTCCAAGCTCATAAGAGAAAACATCGATTGACATATCTTTTGAAAACGCTTCCACATTTTCATACATAGAATTATACTCTTCCTGATTGATTAGACCTGCAGCAATGAGGCTATTTTTCAGTGTATACAGATTATATGGAAGCATTTTTCGCTTCCTAACAGAGTCGAGTTTTGGATGACATTTTTGCATAAAATCTAACTTAAAACCTTCTTCTATAAGAATTTTAGGCAAACTATCAAAATATCGATCATCCGATGCTTGCAACTGAAATTGAAGCTCATCAAAATAGTGTAAAATTTCCATTCCTCTTGCGCTCGGATTTGAATAAAGAGTATGGTTTCCAGTCAGATCTTCGATAATAAACTTTCCACCTGGTTTTAATACTTTTTTCACCTCCTGAATTACAGCTCGAGGATCGGATAAATGGCAGAGTAAGAAACGTACATAAACAACATCGAATGTTTCATCCAAAATACCTACATCACATGCCGACAACCTTCTAAATGCAAGCTGAGACATATTTTTTTCGTAAAGTGAGTCTGCAATATCTAATTGATCTTTTGCAATATCCGTTGCCAATACATATCCATTTTCACCAACAACATCAGCAAGTTTTTGACTAACTAATCCAATACCACAACCAATTTCAAGAACTTTTAGTCCCCTTGTAAGTTTACTTTTAACGAAAAACTCTTCGGTAAATGGATTATAAATCTCATTTAAAATTAACAATCTCTCTTTGTCTCTTTCTCCTGTTGCAATTGAATAGTTTCCATTGCTTGCAGAAAGTGAGCAGCATAAAAACATCCCGATTACAAATAGATAACGATATAAAATCATAATTTTTTCACCAAAAGTTATTTAAAATTTCTTATTTTTGCAACTCCCACAGCAGAGTCAGCCGTACCGTAGTATAGAAAGAGATCTCCATTTAAAGGAGCTAATCCCTGAATAAACACTGTACCACCTGAGTATTGCCCGTTTCTTTCATATGATCTAACTGGTGTAAAAAAACATCCTTTACATCTCGATATGACTTTAGTTGGATCATCTTGATCAAAAAGCACTTGTCCTCCGGAATAAGCGCCTGATGGAATTGTTTTATTTCCCTTTTTGGAAGAATTTTTTCCATTATACAAAAGAACAATGCCATCTTGGGTAATAATTGCTGGAGGTCCGGGTTCGACAAGAACACTATCGAACTTTCCCTTTCTTGGTGCAAGAACAGATATAAGCATTCCGTCAGAATTCCTTATTGGCTTCCAAGAAAGCAAATCATTAGAAGTTGCAACATTAATATTACCTTCACCAAAGTACATCCAATATTTACCATTAAGCTTGGTCGCAATTAACCTATCACCTTCAATTCGGCAGACTATAGATCCAGCCTTTGACCATTTCCGTCCCATATTATTTTCAAAAGCATATCCATGTTTTTTCCAATTTATAAGATCTTTTGATGTTGCAACTCCAAGTACAGCAACTTGTCGATTCCACTGGGTGTACATCATGACATATGTTCCATCTTCTGTTTCAACAATACGAGGATCCTCGCATCCACCTGGGAATTCATATTGTTTTTGAGCGTCCTGATCTGGATATAGAATAGGTTTAACATCTCTTTCAAAATGGATTCCATCATTGCTTGTTGCCAAACCAATTCTGGAAGTATGCATTCCTATCCCATCGCCATAATTGTCCTCAGCTCGATAAAAAAGGTATACCTTGCCATCTCTGGTAATAGCAGCAGGATTAAACGTATGATCGCTTTCCCAACAAACTTGTCTTTGTTGAATTGGGCAAAAAAAAGTAGTGCTATTTGACGGCGTAATAATGGGATTTGCACTATCGTCTCGAATAAAGGGCCCTATTTCCCAATCTAAGGGCGCACTAAAAGCAAGTACTGGAAATAAGAAATATACAAATAAGCCGACTCGAATCCATTTTCTATCCACAACAACACCTTCTTAAGTTTTATTCACCCAAAAATAGGACGACAACTAATTAAATCATAGGGTATTCTTTAACTCTGTTACAGAGAGCAACATTTTAAATTTCTCAGATAGAACATCCATACAGTTGTCTTTTTTAACATCTTCAACTACCGTCATTACAAAACCAGCCCCAGTACAACCATGGAATTAGATCATTTTCCTTCTAAAAGCGAAGATCGTGGCTTAAGCCTTATTTCACAAAATGATCTACAAATATATTGCGTTGGAGTCTCCACTGCGGGTGTCGCTGAAATACGAATGACAAAAAAACAACCGAAAAGAAAAATTATTGCTACAACTATTGATTGTGACGGAGCAGCATATTCAAAAAGTCTAATTTTCTCTCATGGCGTCCAAGATCAAGTTGTTATCAAAATTGAAGATGTGAGAGAAAAACTTCCCTATGATAATGA
>JAJFMG010000128.1 GCA_021772295.1 Chlamydiota bacterium
GTAGAGATGTGGTTCTAGCTCTTGCTGCTGGCGCATCCTCAGTAATGACCGGAAAATTATTTGCACTTACCAAAGAAAGCGCTGCGCCAAAAAGAACTTCAGCTGATAATCCCTTATGTATGGAAGCTAATTACAGAGGGCAAGCATCACTTTCTTTCCAAACAGAATTCTATGGTGGGCTAAAGTCTAAGACAGTATCAGAGGGGATTGATTTTTGGGCGCCTGTTAGTGGAACGGCTATTGAGCTTTTAGAAAATTTACTTGGGGGAATTCGCTCTGGTATGACTTATGGAGGAGCTGCAAGTATTAAAGAGTTGCAGAGAAAAGCTGAATTTGTCGAAGTGAGCGCAAGTTATATGCCGGAAAGTAACCCAAGAGATCACAGGTAATCAAATGTTACAGAAAGAAAAAAAGAAGACATTTGGATTTTGGATGCTTACTGCCCTAGTAGTTGGAAACATGGTCGGATCAGGTGTGTTTTTACTACCTGCATCTCTTGCAAAACTTGGGTCACTTACTCTAATTAGTTGGGTGCTCACTGCAATTGGAGCTGTTCTACTATCTCTTGTCTTCGCAAAGCTATCCACTGTTTTTCCAAAAACGGGAGGGCCCTATATTTATTGTAGAGAAGGTTTTGGGGATTTTATTGGTTTCCAAGTAGCTTATAATTACTGGATCTACATGTGGGTTGGAAATGCAGCCATTGCGGTTGCAATGACAGGGTATCTGACAATATTTTTTCCAATCTTGGCTGCGAATAAACTGGTGTCTTTTTTAGTCACAGCAGGTGTTGTCTGGCTTTTTACTCTTGTAAATATCTGGGGGCTAAAATTTGCTGGAATTGTGCAGTTAATAACCACTATCTTGAAGTTGATTCCTCTATTTTTAGTAGGTTTAGTGGGTCTTTTTTATATGGATATTGGGAATTTAAGAGAATTTAATATCAGCTCTGAATCTACACCATTTGCGATTTCAACTGGCGCTGCTATGACCCTTTGGGCATTTCTAGGATTAGAGTCTGGAACCGTGCCAGCTGATAGCGTAATTAATCCTAAAAAAACCATTCCAAGAGCTACTATTTTTGGAACAAGCCTTGCTGCTGTAATCTATATTTTGGTAACGGTGGCTATTTTTGGAGTAATTCCTCCAAGTGTACTACAGCATTCAAACGCGCCATTTGCAGATATGGCTGAAATTATGTTTGGACCATTTGGAAGAGCTTTTATTGCAGTCGGAGCTATTATTGCATGTTTAGGGGCTTTAAATGGCTGGATTATGTTGCAGGCCCAAGTGCCGCTTGCTGCAGCAAAAGATGATCTATTCCCACGAAAATTTAAACAACTTTCTAAAAGAGGAACCCCAACTTTTGGACTTGTACTTTCATCAATTCTTGTAACGCTTTTACTTTTACTCAATTTCAATAAAAGTTTGGTATCACAATTTACCTTTATTATCATGCTTGCAACCCTTGCTGCAATTGTTGCCTATTTGTATACAGCAATGGCAGAATTTATCGTTTTTACAAAAAAACGAGGATTTTTTAGAAAAAAAGATATCGCAAAACCATTGATTATATCATCGCTGGCTTTTGTGTATGCCTTTTGGGCAGTAATGGCATCAGGTGAGCAAATCGTATTTTTAGGTTCACTGCTTATGTTTAGTAGTATTCCAATCTATGCTTGGCTGATTTGGTCACATCCTAAACATTTAATCAAAAATAGCTAAGAGCTAGTTCACAAATAGAATTTTACTTGGCAATTATTAAAAAAACTGTCACAAGGGGCATTTATTTAAAATAAAGGCCCCAACTATGAAAGATAAAAAACGTGTTTTCGATTCACTTCATCGATTTATTCATATTAGTCAAATTGAGAGTGATTTAATCCATTCTAAACCGTTTCATAGGCTTTTTTATATCCATCAACTAGGTGCTGCGTATTTAGTGTACCCAGGAGCTGCCCATAAACGCTTTGAGCATTCTCTAGGAGTTATGGAAGTCTCTACTAAAATCTATGATCATATTACAGATACAATTCATCCTAAGCTAAAAGGAAAGCTTCCAAAAAGGGGGGACATTGAGCATTCTTACTACAGAGAAATTATACGTTTAGCCGCTCTATGTCATGATTTAGGCCACTTACCGTTTTCGCATACAGCTGAAAAAGAGATACTAGGTGATTCAGGTCATGAAAAATGGACCATTACAATTATCCGAAGCAAATACCTCATGCCTTTATGGGAACAAGTAGCTAAGGAATATCGTGCAAAAACAGCAGAAGATGTATGCAAGGCTATTATTAAAATGGCAGTTGGAAAAGAAAAATTAGAAAGCCTGTTTCCAAAAAAGTATGAATTTACTGAACTAGAATCTGTTTTTTCTGAGATTATTACAGCTGATCTATTTGGCGCTGATCGTATCGATTATCTATTGCGAGACTCTAAATGCTCGGGGCTATCATATGGACTCTTTGATTATCATCAATTGATAGAATCTTTACAAATCGTTCCTAGGGAAGACAATAGTATGACACTTGGAATTGATGAAAATGGCGTAGAGGCCTCAGAGGCCTTATTACTCGCTCGTCATTTCATGCACCGTAGACTTTATCATTACTCCTCGGTAAAGGCTTGCAATTTTCACCTCACAAGATTTATGAAACATCTTTATGAAGCGACAGATTATATCACTGACATTGATGCTTATTTGCACATGACAGATTGCCATGTTCTATCAAGCATGTATGACATCTCACATGAGGATAAAATATCAGGACCTCACATTGACGCAAAAGCACTACTATCTCAAATACCAAGATTTAAAGCGCATCACATTCAGGACCTAACGGAGAAAGACATTCTTTCTTTTCAAAAAGATTATTCGATTCCAACAACTCACATTGGTTGGGAGATTCAATCAAATCAAAGTGGAAGCAAATATCGCTTTCCCTTAATTAAAAATGGACAGCTTTCATCGATTGATGAAAGCCTTCAT
>JAJFMG010000129.1 GCA_021772295.1 Chlamydiota bacterium
TTTTCGCTCTATTCCCCTCAAGGGAACTGCTCCTTCAGAGTCTTCAATATGTGGTTCTAAGTCTAAAACCTCATACAAACGCTCTGCTGCTACGACACCTTTTTGCACATTTGCATTTTCATCTGCAAATTTCTTTACGGGTTCATAGAAAAGATGTAGCAAGCCGCAAAACACAATTAATTGAGATAAACTCATCTTAAGTCCATATAATCCAAAAATGAGAACAATTGTTAAACAGAATACAGATATTGTATGAAGAATAGGCCTTGTAAGGAGATCATATTTAGCAGTCTTTACTTCTAAGTGAACCATTCGATCATTTTCTTCTTTGTATTTTTTGAAAGAAAAAGACTCCATTGCAAAAATTTTAACAGTTTGTATTCCTGCTAGAAAATCAATCAGTACAGATGCAAACCGCTCTTGATTCCGAAAAAGTTGTTTTGTTACTTTTTTGACTTTTTTAGTCACAAAAACAATGGGTAAAACAATCAGAGGAAGCCCTATAAAAATCACCAGCGAGAGTTGCCATGAAAGATAAAAACATCCCACTAGGGATGTAATTACAGTAAAGGGAGTATGAATATAATTGGTAATGCAAGAGTTAATGGAATTGGCAATCTGAGATGCATCTCCAACAACTCTTGATGACAGCGTCCCTATATTGTATTTTTGATAAAAACTCATCGGTAACAGTTGGATATGATCAAAGTATTTTTGCCGCAAGTCTCTACTGATACGTATGGCAATTACCCGAGTCACAAATCTGCTAAAAAATAGACAAAGAGCTTTATAGACTGCAACTAAGATAAACAGAGCAATGAAAACTCTTAAATTTTTGTTATCAACTCTGAACTTCTTCTTTACCTGATGAAGCATAAGCCCTAATGGATTATCCCCTTTTTCTGCTAAATAGTCCGCAGCGTCATCTTGAGTAATATATCCCTTATTATCCTTATCAATCTTGTCAAATCGAACTCGAATATCATCGATCGTTACAACGCCTTTACTTTGCATCTTTTTCTCCGCTTTGGAGAAAAGTTTAAAAAAGTCTGTCCCGGTATTGGTAAGAATTCCAAGTGTTACCATCTCCACTTGATTTGCAATAGTTAGAGCAAAAAGTGCAACAAAGGAAATAACAAGCAATGTTACATGTCTATATCCCTTGAATGCAGCTTTCAGAAGAAGCTTCATAGATCAAATGCCTTTAACGTTAAATTAACGTTAAATTTTATCAGCATTCATACTTTCTGTGTATATAAAGGTTTAGACCTCTTCAAAAGAACCCATTACTCTAAACTTTTCATACCTTACATCAAGAAGCTCTTGCAAAGGAATTCCAGACAAATTCTCTACAGATTCCAATACAAAATCCTTGATGCTTTGATAAAGAGCTTTTGGATCATGATGCGCTCCACCCACCGGTTCTTTGATAACAGTGTCAACAATTCCAGCATTTAGCAAATCTTCAGATTGCATTTTAAGACTTACTGTCGCCTCATCTCTTTTTGCAGGATCTCTCCATAAAATAGATGCGCAACCTTCTGGTGAAATCACAGAATAATAGGCATGCTCAAGCATACCAATTGTATCTCCAATTCCAATTCCAAGAGCGCCGCCAGAGCAGCCTTCTCCAATTAAAAGTACAATCATTCGAGCTTTTAAAATAGACATTTCAAATAGGTTTTGTGCAATCGCTGAGCCTTGGCCTCTCTCTTCTGCCTCTAATCCACAATAAGCGCCGGGAGTGTCTAAAAGAGATATGATAGGAAGGTTAAACTTTTCTGCAAGTTTCATCATTCGAAGCGCTTTTCGGTATCCTTCAGGATGTGGCATTCCAAAATTTCTATATAAGCGACTTTCAGTATCATTTCCTTTTTCTTGGGCAATGATTACAAATTTCTTTCCATTAATCATTGCAAAGCCTGTAATGATTGCATGATCATCTGCGTATAATCTATCTCCAAATACTTCGGTAAAGCTATCACAAATATTTGTAATAATGTCTGTAGCTTTTGGACGTTTAGGATGCCTAGAAATCTCGACCCTTTCCCAAGGAGAGAGTTCAGAGTAGACTTTGTTTTTAAGCTTCTCTAACTTGTTTTCAAGTTTTATGATTTCATCTTCACCAAGTATTCCGCTTTCTACGCCTTGATTTTTTAGCTCTTGCAAAGCTTTTTCATAATCGTGGATTTGCTTCTCATGATTTAACATAGTTTAATACTCTTTAAATTCATTTGATTCATTACATGGAAGAGTGACATCACGCCTATCTTTTACAATTTCTATAATTGTCGGTTTAGATACTACAATTGCAAAAAGCTCTTCCATATCTTCTTGCAGTAATCTGATACATCCATCTGAGTCATATTTTCCGATTAATTCTCGTTGCTCTAGCAAAGAGTCTGTCACTTCATCGTACTCCCACGGCACACCATGTATTCCAAAGCCTTGATATCCATCCGAGCACTCTCCAATCTCTTCTCCAAATGGAATCCACCTTGTTCCAAACACTTGAATCATTTCAGTTTCTTCTTCTTGGAAATACCCTTTGATTCCTGGTTTATAAACAGCTGTTTTTTCTCCAAGTTTATACTTACCAATTGGTGTAAGTGATCCAGATAGCGTATCAATAGCCATTGCTCCAAGACCTATCGGATAAGTCTTCAAAAGGACTCTTTCATCTTTATCCAAATCTAAGTAAAATAAACTCATTTTACATGCTGATAGATCTGCTAATAGATAAAACTGTAAATTCACATCTTGTCTAAAAACAGCAAAACGATCGCCATTTGCTATTTTCTGGGTAAAGTAATCTCTTTTTTTATTTAGGCTTCTTGCAATAAAGTGTCTCGATGTTTTGTAGTGAGATGCATAATCCGTAACCCAGGCAGGTCTCCCCTTAAGCCATGGCACAAAACTCTTATACGATATCGTTTCTACAATTGGAAGTTGGTAAGAAGACGTTAGAAAAAGTCGGTCTATCCTATTAATTGAATCAGATG
>JAJFMG010000130.1 GCA_021772295.1 Chlamydiota bacterium
CTGGAATTTCTGCAGATACACCCTACCAAGTAATCCAAATCAAGTTGCATAGACCCTATTTTGCAAATCTTGTAGAAGGAAAAGCATTCCCCTTTAATTCTGAAATAAAACACACTGTTGATTTGGGGGATACTTTTGATCTCTCTTCAGCAAATAAAGTACTCGCAATTTACAACCCCTCTGAAAGCACCTTATGACTGTTATGACAACATCGGCCATGAAAAAAATCTATATTCTTGATGCTACAGGTTTTCTGTTTCGCTCCTACTATGCAATTACTAAGATGACAAATCAAAAAGGGGATTCTACAAACGCCCTATATGGATTTATAAGGACTTTTCAAAAGCTATTTACAGAGCAAGAGATCACACATGTAGTTGCTGTTTTTGATGGCCCTGATAATAAAAAGAAACGATCAGAAATTTATGCAGATTATAAAGCAAATCGAGCAGGAATGCCAGAGGATCTGATTACTCAAATGCAGCATTGCGTTGATTACTGCAAATTTATGGGTATACCGACTCTTGTCATACCCGAGGTAGAAGCAGATGACACAATTGGAGCTGTTACAAAATGGGCCGAGAGCAAAGACGTTGAAGTCGTAATCTGCTCTGCAGATAAAGATTTATGCCAACTTGTTACCGATAAGACTACCATTTTGAACACATATAAAAACAATCAAGTTACAGATCAAAATAAAGTGCTTGAAACATATGGTATTTTGCCCTCTCAGATTGCTGACTACTTAGCGATTGTCGGAGACGCCTCTGATAATATTCCCGGAATCAGTGGTATGGGGCCTAAAACCGCCACAAAACTTCTTCAAGAGTTTGGATCCATAACTGGCATCTATGAAAATATAGAAAGACTTACCAATGAGAAACAAAAAAAGACACTTCTAGAGTGTCAAGAACTAGCCTTTATGAGTAAAGAGCTCGCTACTTTATTTTTAGATATTCCTTTTCCAAAAGAGGACTCCTTTTTTTCTCTTCAGAAAAAAAAGGATGAAAAACTAAGAGAGCTCTATAAAGAAATGAACTTTTCTACTCTTCTTAAAGAACTTGGTGAAACCGTTATTACCAAACCATTGGTGGATACCAATTATCAATTAGTAAATGATGAAGCTTCCTTCAATGATCTTCTTGAAAAGCTACGCACTTTGCAAGAAATCTGCATTGACACTGAAACTACCTCCCTAAATAAAATGGATGCAGAGCTTGTTGGGATTGGTATTTGCTTTGAGAAATATAACGCCTACTATATTCCAACAAATGGGGATATCGACTTAAAACTCGTTTTAGAAAAGTTAAAACCAATTTTAGAAAAGCCAGATGTTTGTTTCATTGGCCATAACATCAAATATGATCTTCATATCCTTTTAAATTATGGCATTGAAATTCGAGGCGACTTATTTGACACAATGATTGCCTCATATCTAGTCCATCCAGAAAACAACAGGCACAATTTGGACCAAATCACTCTTGAGAGGTTTGATTTTGTAAAAACATCGATCAAAAGTTTATTCCCAGGAAAAAAAACGATTGCAATGGCAGATGTTCCACTAGATGTTATCTCTAACTATGCATGCGAAGATGTAGACTATACCTTCCGCTTAAAAGAAGTTCTTACCAAAGATTTAGAGAATCAAAATCTTATGGGTGTATTTAATACGCTTGAGATTCCTCTTCTTCCCATACTGCTACAAATGGAGCGAACTGGCATCAAAGTTGATAAAAGTGCGCTAGAAGATATGACAACTCTTCTCATAAAAAAACTTTCCATCTTAGAAACATCTATCTATGAAGCCTCTGGTGAAACATTCAATATCAATTCTCCAAAACAGTTGGGAACAATCCTTTTTGAGAAAATGGAACTTACTTCTCCCCTTCTTAAAAAAGGAAAACCTTTTTCTACAAGAGCAGAAATTCTAGAAAGCATGGTTGAGTTGCATCCGATAGCTTCTAATATACTTGAATATCGAATGCTTGAAAAGCTGCGTTCTACCTACGCTTCAGCTCTTCCAGATATGATCCATCCACAATCTGGGCGCATTCATTGCAACTTCAATCAAGCTGTTGCTGCAACCGGTAGACTCTCTTGCCAAGAACCCAATTTACAAAACATTCCAATTCGCACTGAAATTGGAAGAGAAATTCGAAGAGCCTTTGTACCAAAAAGTGATTCTTATAGCTTCGTATCAGCCGATTATTCTCAAATTGAGTTGCGACTTCTGGCTCATTTTTCAAATGACCCAAATCTCTTAGAAGCCTTTCAATCCGATTTAGATATTCACCAAAAAACAGCCTCACTTATTTTTCATGTTCCTTTACATGAGGTAACTAAAGACATGAGATCTAAAGCAAAAGCTGTAAATTTTGGTATCATCTATGGCCAAAGCGCTTTTGGACTTTCTAAATTACTCCAAATTCCTGCTAAAGAAGCCTCCATATTCATTAAATCTTATTTTGAAAGTTACCCCAAAGTAAAAGAATACCTAGAAGATTCTAAACAAATTGTGCGAGATCTTGGGTATAGCTCAACCCTTCTTGGTAGAAAAAGACCCATTCCTGAGATTTCAAGCCGCAATAAAATGATAAGCTCTGCAGCTGAAAGACTTGCAACCAACACACCCTTGCAAGGATCCCAAGCAGATATCATTAAGGCCGCTATGATCAAAATTGACCAAATCCTTAAGAAAAAAAACCTTTCAACCTCTCTTATTCTTCAAGTGCATGATGAACTCATTTTTGAAACAAAAGACACTGACATAGAAGAACTTAAAACAATCATAGTCCATGAAATGGAGAATGTAGTCAAGCTGCGCATTCCTCTTATTGTAAACGTAAAAATTGGCAAAAATTGGGGAGAATGTTAAAATACAAGAAAGTAGCTGTAACTGGTAGCCTCTCATCTGGTAAGTCAACACTGTGCCAGATATTAAAAACCCATGGAGCTTACCTAGTTAGCGCTGATGATATTTCTCATCAACTTCTTGAAAGTCACCCAGGTATCTTAAAAAAAGTAATCCAATTACTTGGCAAGCAAGTATTACATGGTTCTAAAATAGATCGATCGATAGTTGCCAAGATTGTTTTTTCAGATAAAGAGAAGCTAAAAAAGTTAGAAGGCATTTTGCACCCCTTCATTTTTGAAGAGATTGAAAAGGAATATAAAAAGTCAAAGGAAGAAAAACAACATACTATGTTTGTTGCAGAAGTTCCTCTTCTCTTTGAAGCAAATAGACAAAGTGAGTTTGATTTGACATTACTAATTACAGCGAATTTAGATTTTGCAAAAAAGCGCTATAATCAATCAGATTATGACAAAAGAGTACAATACCAGATGAGTACTTCAGAAAAAGAAGAACTCTCGGACTTTATTATTTGTAATAATGGATCAAAACAAGATTTAGAAAAAAAAGCATTGCAGTTTTTACAAATTTGCAAAAACACTCAATTTCAGGAGAAATACATTCGATGACTCAAGATAATATAGCAAAAGATGCTAAGCCAAAAATCATTCCACCTCCCTTAAAACACCCTCCTACAAAAGTAATTCAGAGTGAGCCCCAAGAGCCAAGAGAAATTATTACGACCAAGATTTCTGATCTTCAGCGAATGAACATCGATCAACTTAGTGCCTTCGCAAAAAATTTAGGACTCAATAATTTGGGATCTCTTACTAAATCTCAAATGGTCTTTGCAATTGTTAAATGCAAATCATCAAAGCCTGATGAGATTTTAGTTGGGGAAGGAGTGTTAGAAGTACTTCCCGATGGTTTTGGTTTTTTAAGATCGCCTAACTACAATTACCTACCTTCTGCTGAAGACATCTATGTATCACCGGCGCAAATTCGAAGATTCGATCTGAAAAAAGGAGATACTGTTTATGGAACGCTGCGATCGCCAAAAGAAAAAGAAAAGTATTTTGCCCTTGCAAAAGTCGACAGAATTAACAACAAACCTCCTGAAAAATCCAAAGAAAGAATTTTCTTTGGCAATTTAACACCTCTTTTTCCTGACAAAAGAATTGTCATGGAGACCTCAAAAGAAAAACTAA
>JAJFMG010000014.1 GCA_021772295.1 Chlamydiota bacterium
TCTTTGTGAGAACTACATTGCGATTGTCAGAAAGAGGGGAGTTAACTAGGACATCTAGTGGCCTTTTGACATCTAAGATAAAGTTTTCCTTTTGGTCTTTTCTGAACTGGTACCTTCCGCGATGACGAAACTCTACGCTTATGGCTGCATTTTCATTGAAGGTATATTGCATTAAAAAGTTGGAAAAATCGAGCAGGTCTTCTTGAAAGTTCCATCCAAGTTTTGCATATAAAAGAAGAGATACGAGGTTCCACTGCAAATCTAGACCAACTTTCGGTATTTGTTTAGAAAAAGATGTGCTTCCCAAAAAGCTGTATCCGTATAAATTAGAATCAAAGGTTGGTTTGGGCCCAATTGATGATCCTTTATACAGAAAGTTTTTAATGCCAAGTGTTAGCATATTGATTCTGCTGTATCCATCTTGGATGCTAAATATAAAGGTATCATCAATATTTGTAGTTGGACTGGTAAGTCCTAGAAAATCAATGTAGGGCTCAATTGTGTGAGTGATGTTTTGATAGGGCTTTGTAAGAGTTGTATGAATATTACCTCCATACTTCCCAATTGCCTGAAGATTTGGATCACTCTTAGTATCTTCGGAATAGAAGATTCCAATAAACCCAATTTCGGGAGTGATAGAGAAAATCGATGGTATAAAGGTGCGATAAATTGTATTATTAGACTCTAATCGGATGGCATGGAAATCGGGAACAAAATCATCAGTTCTATTTGCGTAGGCATAATCTAAAAATCCCGCTTTGAATAAGTTTTCTGTAAACAATCCAGTAGAGCCAATTTCAACAGGGTGCAATGCTACACGGATCTGTGGGAGCTCTTGTTTTACATTTTGGAATGAATTGATCCTTGGTTCGAGGTTTAAGCCAAGTAGCGCTTTATCTCCAAAATGACGCATTTGAAGTCTGGTTCTTTTTGCGGTATTTAGTTCAAAGTCATCTGATTTAAAATTCCCAGGCATGTTTTTATCACTAATCCAATCATAAGTAAGAAATGCTTTGGATTTTTCGTTCATTGAAAAATTATGAGCTACACCTTGAATCCTGAAGCGAAATTTTTCTTTATTTGGATCTGAATCGTTATAGAAAGTATCATGGGCAACATAATTTTTGGTTTGCAGTGCTATTTTTTTATTTTGAGATTCAAAAATTGATTCAAATGCGCCACCAAAACCTCTATTGATTCGATAATCGAGTCTTGTAAATACCCCCGTTGTTTGATTGGAGTAAATTCGATAACGCATCGAAAGCTTAGGGCCTTGTCCACTCTCCCAATTTACTCCATATCGAAAGGGAGAGTCTGTAGATTTTCCAAGGTTCGATTTATAATAGGGCAAATAGAAGATAGGGATATCTGCAAAATAGAAAAATATATCGTCACTTTTCAATTCTTTGTTTTTAGAAATTGTTGTAGATCTAGCAAGCAATTTCCATATAATTTGATCATCTTCAGAAGAGGTAATATATCCCTTTGTGATCGAAAAACTTCGATCACTGTGGAGTAAGATAGAGCTTGATGCAATTACGGTAGCATCCACTTGGGTTCGACCCCCGAGAATAACCCCAGATTTGGTATCAAAGTCGTAGGTGATTTTATCACCAACAAAGTTGTTGCCTTCATATTGAATAAGTAGGTTTCCGGAGGCTGTAATTAATCGAGTGTTTTCGTCGCTCTTGTGAAAATACATAATATTTTGAGCTTGGATCCGAAAACCTTCTGTTTCAATTACTCCTCCATTTTTTGTTGACATAACTTTATCTGAGTACTCGGGAGAATTGAGGTGAATTGTAATTTCTTCTTTTTCGCGCGCAGAGTCTGCAAATAAAGCGAGGGAAGACAGAGAAAATAGAAGAAGTAAGAGCATAAAAAGTAATCGCGCTAAAATTTCCTCAAATATAACCCACAGTTTTGTTTATGGGAAAGATTAATGGATTGCGTTTGCGAGAAGACCTGCAATCACATATCGATTTTTTTCTTCGCCATTTTTTAATGTGGATAGAAGAAGGTCAATGCTTTTTTCTTCATGCCTATTTGATAGTGTCTGAAAGGCTTCAATAAGTAACATGGAGGTCTCTTCAGGGTTAAGCTGAAAAGGGGTATATTCAATGGCTTCTAATCGATTGCTTCCTTGATTAATCCGTATGATATCAGCGTTTTTTGCATTCTTTAAAAAGGCAAAAACTTTTTCTTCATATTCAGGAGATTTGTCCATTCGATAAAGAGCTAAATTGCAATATCCTCTAATGAAGGGCGCTCCTACATGGTTTGATTGTTGCTTAAGCAGGGTTTTTACATTCTCAGTATTTACATTTTCAAGAAGTTGCACAAGAAGTGGAATCAAATCATGTTGTCTGCTTATAAAAATAAGTTTTGCAATTTGCAAAAAGAGATCATTTCCAAGCTCAACACATTGTAAAAGCGTCTCCTGTCTTAGAGATCTGGTACTCGAGGCGATATCTCTTTTTGTTTTTTTCATATATTGCGTAGCAGAGGGAATTGTTTTCCAATGCATAAGAGATCTACCAATACTTCCCTGGGCAGCAAAACCTAAATCACTAGATGTTGGAATAAGAATGGGTAAAAGTGCATTAATACATGATGGATCTCGTTTTTTTAAAAGAGCAATTCCCGCGTTTAATCGAACATCTCGATCTTTATCTTCGATTAATTGTTTCAAGACAGTGTTGCCATCATCCATATAACCCAGCTGAGCAATCGCAAATAAATTTTTGTTTTGGGCTAAAGAAATAATATTTTTACTGTATGAACTTGCGCCGAGACTGATGAGGGATTTACAGGCAGCAAGTTGTACATTTAGGTCATGTGATATAGCAAGTTTTTTAAGTATTTCAATCGAATTTGAATCTTGTAAAATCCCAAGTGCTGCTGCTGCTGACTCTTGCTCTGCCATATTCAAGTGAGTTGCTGCAGATTTGATAATAGAGAGAAAATCGTCTCTTCCATATTTTGCAGCTGCTAGAAAAGAAGTTGCTCTTACGTCAACGTTTCGGTCACTTACAAGTCTTGATAAGTTATAAGTTGCATCTTGCGTTCCGATTCTAGCAAATAGGTCTGCAAAAAATGGTTTGAAAAAAGGGGGAAGCTTGTGCATCAGCGATTCAATAAGACCAACGGCATACTTTGATTTTCTTGAAGCGAGTTCAAAAGCGGCTTCAAATCTGATTGGTAGAAAATCGGATGAGAATGCTTTCACTAAGATATCCTCACATCTATCATCTTGCATTCGTGATGATAGTTGAATAGCTGCAAGCTGAATCATTGGCTCTCTACTTGAAATTCCAATATCAAAGATATCAATAGCTGAGTTCAATTTAGAAAGGTATGCGCCGTACATACTCAATATTTGAGTTTGAGAATCTTCACTTTTTGCGCCCTGTTCAAGAAGTAGATAACTCATTTCTTGTAAAAGAGCAAAATCGTGTTTACCTTGCTCTTTTTTATAAGCTTCATATTGTTCAAGTGAGGCTTCAATTTTTTTAGATCGCATCAAAAAAAGAACATGGTGCTTTGATATTTTAGGCTTTTCTCCAAGTGTTAAAGGATTGCAGAAAATAGAGGTTGTTAGAAATATGAGTATAACTATTTTCATATATCGAGCCTTAAACATGAAGATACGTTGTTTGGCAAGCTTCTTTGATTCTGAAAAAGAATGCAAGTTATTTGCCCACTCAAAAAAGACAAATATTTCTTTTTAAAAATGCAAAAAAACTAAATTACTTTGTTCTGACATCCAAATTGCACAATGGCTAAAATTTATCTTAACTTGCTTTCTACAGAGACATAGCCAAATTTTAGGAGGTCAACATGTCTGCAGTACAAAGTCAACCACCAGTTCCAACTACAGTTCCAAGTAGTTCCACAGGTGTATCAAATGCGCCAGTTATCCTAACTAATCAAGATAGTTCAATGTCTTCAGCAGAGTCATCTTGCTGCGGAAGTATTGTCTCAACAGTTGTAAATGCAGTTAAAAGTTTCTTTAGTGCAATTTTCCACACCCTCACTTGTAGATTTTTTCGATCAGTTGAAAAAGATGAACTTGTAGCGCCTAGTACAGAAGAATCCCCTGAATCACCAGAGCCAAAAGGCGTAGCAGCACCAGAGCAAATGGCAGAAGAAGGCTCAGAGATAGAAGAAGGCTCAGCGATAGGAGAAGGCTCAGAGATAGGAGAAGGCTCAGAGATAGAAGAAGGCTCAGCGATAGAAGAAGGCTCAGAGATAGAAGAAGGCTCAGAGATAGAAGAAGGCTCAGCGATAGAAGAAGGCTCAGCGATAGAAGAAGGCTCAGCGATAGAAGAAGGCTCAGAGATAGGAGAAGGCTCAGAGATAGAAGAAGGCTCAGAGATAGAAAACCCCCCTGCAGCACCAGAGCAAATAGCAGAAGAAGGCTTAGGTTGCAACATTTCGTAATTATCATTTGAAGCATTTACTTTCGTAAATGCTTCTTTTTTTGAGTTTATGCACTAAATTGTGTAAACAGCAATTTTATAATCCCATTGCATCCGTTACTCTTTCTTTGAAATAGAGTGAAATTTACTATCTCTAATTCCGTCTTGGCATTGTCCACTCTGAGGGGCATAGCGTTAAAATAGACGACAGCATAGATTTGATAGGCTGTCTCGAGCGCCTCTAATCTTAGTTTTTCTCCGTAACTTTTGATGTTTTTTTTATTCGTGCTACTCTTGCTACTTCCTCTCATATTGATTGTTTTTGGAGAATCCCAAACAATCTCAATTTTTCTTTCAAGATTCCTGCTACCCTCTGTTCCATGAATTTTTTCAAAAGGTCCTTTTCTCCTGTTAAACCACTTGTGCTCTTACATGTGTTAAGTTTTTGTTATTGAAGATTTAACTTTATCTTAACCATTATTATCGCTCTTTTTCAAAATTGTTGTTTCTAGCAAATCTTCTCCAGTATTACATGGTACATTTAACAAGAGATTTTAAGAAGCATACCGAGCGAGATACTAGTGATAAGCTGCTAGACAAACCTGTAGGAAATGAGCTTAGACCAATATGTAAAATAAAATTTTTCGTGAAGAGGGAATGCATAAGAGAATCCCGCAACCTTCGTTGTGGATATTCAAAAAAGGAAACTGAAACTTTACTTGTCTATGATTTAGCAAACACATGAGGTTATGTAAAATTATGTATAAGAATTTTG
>JAJFMG010000131.1 GCA_021772295.1 Chlamydiota bacterium
AGAATGGTTAAAAGAGCTTTTATTGTGTGCTCCAACGGTATCGATGAAATTACTCCAATTGGGCCTTGTGATATTATTGAAGTCCGTGGTGATATACAAAAAAGATATGTATTTGATCCAATTGAGTTGCAGATACCTAGATGTATACTTAAAGATTTACAAGGTGGGGACAAACAAACCAATGCAAGACTTCTTTTGGATGCTCTATCGGGTAAAAAGGGTCCTATTTTAGATGCTCTTTGTCTCAACGCTGCTTTTGCAGCCCTTTGCTTTGATATTACCGACTCACTTTCCACGGCATACTCTATGGCAAAGGAAACAGTGGAGAAAAAGTTAGCGCTCCAGTTATTAGATAAATGGAAGAGAGTAGGTCAATAAATGTCATTTTTACAAAAAATTGAGAAGATTAAAAAAGAAGAAGTTCTTCTTTTTCGAAAAACAATTGATAATAATCCAGAGCATCCGATCCATAGTATTTTGAAAGGACAAAAGAATACGAACACCTTTTACAATGCGTTAAATAATGCGCCATTCGCCATCATTGCAGAGATCAAAAGAAGATCTCCATCAAAAGGAGAGCTTGCCTCTATTGAAGATCCAGTTTCACTTGCTTTAGAATATGAAAAAGGAGGAGCTGATGTTATTTCGGTTCTCACCGATGAAGAAAGCTTTGGAGGATCTGTTTTCGATTTAGAAAGGATTGCTCAAGTAACGAAGTTGCCCATTCTACGAAAGGATTTTATCATTGATCCCTATCAGATTGCAGAGGCAAAATATTATGGTGCAAGCGCTGTATTACTAATAGTTTCACTCCTGAAGAATAACCTGAAAGAGTGCATAGATGCTGCAGATTTTATGGGATTGGACGCGTTAGTAGAAGTTCATTCTGAAAAAGAACTTCAAATTGCACTTGATGCGAAAGCCAAGGTTATCGGAATTAATAGCCGCGATCTTAAAACTTTAGAGGTGGATCAAAACCTTTGCACAAGCCTTCTGGAAAAAATTCCAAGTGATGTTATTGCGATTGCAGAGTCAGGTATAACTCAAATTGAGAGAGTCGAAGAGCTCTATCAGCTGGGTTTTAAGGGAGTCTTGATCGGAGAGATGCTGGTCAAAGCAAAAGATCCCTGCCATATCCTGCAAGAAATCCGGAGAAGATTATGACCTCAGTTCAAACTAAAATCAAGATTTGTGGAATCAAGCATGTAGATATAGCAAAAGCTATTGCAGCAACAGGCTCAGATTTTATAGGTCTTGTTTTTGATCCCAAATCTCCGAGGGTCATTTCAAAACAAAACGCAAAAGAAATTGTGGATGCTATTTCCAATATGGATTGCATTCCTGTTGCTGTATTTACAGAGCACGATGCAATGTCTATGCATATGATTTTATCATTTACAGGAATAAAATTTGCGCAACTCCATGGAGAATTATCCAAAGCTGATCATGCTGATCTTCCAAGTAATATATCTCGAATATACGTACTGCAATTTGGGGCTTTGCATGAGATTCCAAAAGATTTGGATACAAAGCGAGACTATCTCTTATACGATAGTCAAACTCCAGGTTGTGGAAAAGCCTTTCCAAAAAAGGATTTTCAAATGAACTCAAAGTTTAGATGCTTTATTGCAGGGGGGCTGCTCCCATCCAATGTATCTGAGACAATTGAGAATTTTCATCCCTTTGGTGTGGATGTTTCCTCTGGAGTAGAGTCAAGTCCAGGAATAAAGGACCTTTCAAAAGTTAAGTCTTTTGTAACAAATGCGAGGAAAACTGTATGAAGAAGAAGGGATACTTTGGGGAATACGGAGGCCAGTTTGTGCCCGAGCTTTTGATTACACCTCTTCAAGAACTTGCAGATATTTGGAATACCTTAAAACACACGCCATCTTTCCTAGAAGAATTTCATTCTCTGCTAACCGAGTATGCAGGTAGAGAAACGCCTCTAACAAGAGCTGATCGCTTTAGTGAAGCGATCAATGGTCCGATTATCTATTTGAAACGTGAAGATCTCTTACATACTGGTGCGCATAAGATCAATAATACTCTTGGTCAATGTCTTCTCGCCAAAAAAATGGGTAAAACTAGAATTATTGCAGAGACGGGTGCTGGTCAGCATGGAGTTGCAACAGCTACAGCTTGCGCATATTTTGGACTTGATTGCACAGTATACATGGGAAAAAAAGATGCTAGTCGTCAAGAGCCCAACGTAAAACAAATGCAGCTTCTTGGAGCAACTGTAATCGAAGTTGGAGATGAATCTGCAACACTTAAAGAAGCGATTAATGAAGCGATGCGTGATTATGCCAAATCCTACGAACATTCTCATTATTGCTTAGGATCAGCGCTAGGGCCATACCCTTACCCTGAAATGGTAGCGCATTTCCAATCAGTAATTGGAAAAGAAATCAAAAGACAGATGATACATTTAATGGGGAAAAATCCAGATTATATTGTTGCATGTGTAGGAGGCGGCTCGAATGCTATTGGGGCTTTTTCAGCATTTGTACAAGATGCGGAAGTAACTTTAATCGGAGTAGAGGCTGGCGGATCTTCAAATGAACTTGGTAAGCACGCCGCAAGGTTTTCAGGTGGTTCTCCAGGGGTTTTACACGGCGCGTATTCTTATCTTTTACAAACAGAAAATGGACAAATAGCTGATACATCCTCGATATCAGCTGGTATGGATTATCCAAGCGTTGGTCCAGCACACGCGGAGCTGTTTGATCAAAAAAGAGCAAGTTATAAAAAAGTATCTGATACAGAAGCTCTCCATGCTTTTAAACTCCTTGCTAAAACCGAAGGTATCATTCCAGCTCTTGAATCTTCACATGCTTTAGCATACGTTTGTAAAATGGCTAAAACACTTTCTAAAGACAAAGTGATTGTGATAAATTTATCGGGAAGAGGGAACAAGGATCTGCCTCAACTTTTTCAAAATTTTGAAAAAGAGATTCTATCATGAGTAAAATACGAGATGCTTTTATAAAGAACAAAGCCTTTATAGGTTATTTGGTAGCAGGAGATGGGGGCATTACCTACGCAACCGAAATGGCTCTTGCAATGATAGATGGAGGTGTGGATATTCTAGAGATAGGAATTCCTTTTTCAGATCCTATTGCAGATGGACCTGTGATTCAAAAAGGAATGCAAAGAGCGCTTACGCATGCAACGTCTAAAGAAGATGTTCTTCGGATGGTTACAAAAATTAAAGAGCAATCTGATATTCCGATTCTTTTGTTTAGTTATTTCAATCCTATTCGAAAAGGCTTTCATGAATTTGTGCAAAAAGCCAAACTTTCGGGTGTTGACGGCTTTTTAATTGTTGATTTGCCTTTAGAAGAGGCAGAGTTGACTAAGAAATGCATCGAAGATGCCTCGTTAGATATGATTTTTGTAATAGCTCCATCAACAAGTAGTGCTCGTTTAAAAAAGATCGCAACAGAATCTTCTGGATTTGTGTATTACGCCTGTCAAAAGGGAACAAGTGGGATGCAAGACTTTCTTCCGACCGATCTTGAGGATAAAATTGTCCAGATAAAAAAAGAAACTTCAAAACCAATCGGGATTGGTTTTGGAATCAAAAATAAAGACATGGCAAAAAAAGTTCTAGAAATTGCAGATGGGTTTATAGTAGGTTCTCTATTTGTAGATGGAATGGAAAAAAAACTCGATAAAGCCGCTATGATTAATCTTACGAAAAGTTTAGACCCAAGGAAATAGATGTTACTCATTCTTAAAGAAACAGCCACACCAAAAGATGTAGATGCCTTAGTTCAGAAATTAATGTGGATGGGTTTTGATGTACATAGAACGGTTCATGAAAATAAAACATCTCTCTCTCTTGTTAACTCTTCACAAAATGAAATCAAAGCAGAAGAATTTGAAAAACTCCCCTTTGTTGAAAAAGTGATGCAGTTTTCTCATCCTTATAAACTTGCCTCTAGAGAGTATCAAAAGAAGAAAACAGTCATAGATATTAACGGCGTAAAAATTGGATCTTCAGAACTTGCAATGATGGTGGGACCATGCTCTATTGAATCCAAAGATCAAATTATGGAGTGCGCAAAAATTGTAGCCTCTCAGAATGTAAAAATACTTCGCGGAGGTGCTTTTAAACCAAGAACATCTCCCTATTCTTTTCAAGGACTTGGCGAAGAGGGACTTCGTTACATTCGTGATGCTGCTGATAAATATGGACTACTTGTGATTACCGAAGTAATGGATGGTGATCAAATCGAGCTCATATCTAAATATGCAGATATCTTGCAAGTGGGTGCTCGTAACATGCAAAATTTTTCTCTTCTTAAAAAGCTCGGTAAATCAGATAAGGCTGTTTTTTTAAAAAGGGGACTTAGCGCAACCTATAAAGATCTTCTCATGTCCGCTGAGTACCTACTAGAGAGAGGTAATCAAAATATTATGCTTTGTGAAAGAGGAATTAGAACTTTTGAGTCCTATAGCAGAAACACCTTCGATGTAGCAGCCATTCCAATTCTAGCAAAGCTTTCTCACCTGCCAATCATTGCAGATCCATCCCATGGAACAGGAATACGGGATATTGTTCCATCCGTTGCAAGAGCAAGCCTTGCTGCAGGTTGCGATGGTATGATGATAGAGATGCATCCAACACCTGAAAAAGCTCTCTCTGATAAGGACCAGACGATTAGTCCCAAAGAGTTTGAAGAGCTTATGGACTCTCTTCGAATTATAGGGTCAGCTGTTAATATTAAGGTTCATTAAAGTTGTCCTAATAATTTTTATGTATAGCTTTAATTCCAGCTGCTAACGAAGACATAGTTATATCTACCTCTGTTATTATCTATCCAAATGAGTAGATTTTATAAAATTGGCGAAGCCTCTATTTTTCTTGGTGTTAGTATCTCCACACTTCGAAGATGGGAAAAAGTTGCGTAGCAACTAATGATGAAAAGGGATCTTTGACCCTTCGGTTAAGGTTACCTGATAAACTAAATGCCGGAAAATATCTGCTCATTGAAAATGTATGTTTTGCATATGGTCAGAAAGAAATTACGCAAGCTTTGCAGGAAAATGCGTTGCGAAACAAATACAAAAAAGAAAAAAAATCGGACTATACAAAGCGTGGTTTAGCAATCAGTTACCGATTTATTTTTGATGAAGAAGGACTTCGTGTTTTTGCAAGTGTCGAAGAAAAGCAGCCTGCATATATAACATCGCAAAAAAGAGGTTATATTGGAGTAGATCTAAATGTAGATCATATTGCAGTAGCAGAAACAAACCATAATGGGAACCTTGTCAATATACGAAAATATGCCCTTAATCTTTATGGAAAAAACCAAAAACAAGCAAAGGCCTTAATTGGAGATGTAGTAAAAGAATTGGTTGGATATGCACAAAGCAAGAAAAAACCAATTATTATAGAAAAATTAGACTTTACAGCTAAAAAAAACGCATTAAAAAATAGCAATCCAAAATATGCACGGATGC
>JAJFMG010000132.1 GCA_021772295.1 Chlamydiota bacterium
GTTCATCGGGTACATGGATTGCAAGTGCTTCACTAAGCATAACTACATCTTCCATGATAGGATGTTTTAATTCACTATATTCTGCAAGTCGTGCAAGTTTCATTAAATTACGCGGATTTTCAAAAGAATCAATCTCATATATAATGCGAGTGTTCTCTTCTTCAATTTTCTGGAGCTCTTTTGTAAGTTTAGGAAGCTTAATTCGAAGGGTCGCAAGGTCGTTTTGCTTTTCGACTTGCAGGCAAAGTAAATACCCGATGAAAAAGATGCTAAGTAGCATAAGTCCAGCAAATTGTTTTTTCATCTAAACTTCCTATATCTTCTGCACAAATCTCATTTTGGCACTTCTAGATCTTGGATTTTTTTTAACTTCTGATCGCTTAGGAACAATGGGTTTTTTGGTGAGATTTGCGATGATCGGTTGTATAACAACTTCCTTACTTTCAAATATTTTTCGAAGGGGTGTTGATGATTCGCGAAAAAGATTCTTGACGATGCGATCCTCTAAGGAATGGAAACTGATTACACCCATCTTTCCAGCAGGCGTCAGCATCTTCATTGCATTTTTGATTCCCTCTTGGACAGAATCTAATTCTCTATTTACACAAATTCGGAGCGCTTGAAAAATAAGGGTTGCAGGATGAATTTTTTTTGAGCCGATTCTTCCTAAAGAGTTTTGAATTGTATCAGCGAGTTGCTTGGTAGTTTCAAATTTATTTTTTTTCCTTTCTGCAACGATTGTTTTAGCAGCTTTTTTCCACCTGGGATCTTCCCCGTATTCACGGATAACATCAGCGATCTCTTTTTCAGACCAGGTATTTAGAATTTCTTGAGCGGTAAGTCGTTGCCTCTTGTCCATTCGCATATCTAATGGGCCGTCTTTCATAAAACTGAAGCCTCGCTCTTTTTGATCTAGTTGCATGGATGACACCCCCAAGTCAAAAAAAAACCATCAACGTTTTGGATGTTTTTTTCTTTTAGCCGCTGATCTAAATTTGCGAAATTATCGCTTATGAAGATCGTTTTATTTTCAAAGTCTTTCAACCTTTCTTTTGCAATTTCCATTGCAGACTCATCTCTATCAAAACCAACAAATATCTTAATTTCTGGATGAGCATCTAAAATCGCTTTTGCATGTCCACCTGCACCAAGCGTGCCGTCTACAAAAACTTCCATTGATCGATCAGAAAATTGCTCTAAAAACTCTTCAAGTAAGATGGAAATGTGTGGCTCACTCATAGATTTTCAAATTCCCTTTGATCAGATAAAGATACATCTGGTGATGTAGGGGGCAATGAATCATCAATCATCGCAAAAGCTTCTTCTGCAAGTTTTCCAAGATCTGTCTCCCCTTCGCTATCATCAAGAAATGCTTTGAGGTTCTCTTCATATTTTTGGCGAGGCCAGATTTCAATTTTATTAAGAACACCAGCGACTACGATTTCATCTGAAATTCCTGTCGCTCGCATGAGAATTGACGGCAAACTAACCCGCCCTATTTTGTCACAAGTTGTGTGGTGTAAAGTGGAAAAAAAGAGCGTGAAAAACTTTTGAAGCTTTACGTTGTGTTGCTTAGCTCTAAATTTTTCTACAATTTTTTCAATTTCACTTCTTCGATAAATGGTAAGACACCCACCCATACCAATTGCGATGGTAAACTCTAACTTGCCATCTTCAATCAGACCAAATCTCATGGACTGCGGCAAAACAAAGCGATGCTTTTCATCTACTTTTGCAGTGCTCGATCCATTAAAAAAGAAGCGACTCATAAACTTACGCATTTTCATTTTTCCACATAATTCCACATCCTAACACCGGTTTCAAAACTTGGCAATATTTTTTGATCAAAAGTCTTGACAACCCTGTTTATAACTGTCTTAACTATCTGATTTATTGCAACTTGCGACTTGTGGGAAAATGTGGGAAACCTGTGGATAACTTTGCATTTAACTGCAATTTTTCAGATATTTTCCGATTCCTCTTTAAAAAAAAGAATTCACGCATTACATCCAAACTAAAGGCAAAATTATTCAGAAATCTATAATGATAGGCTTAACATGGAAACAATAGATAATCTTTCTCTTGATAGTTCACGAAATTATGCAATTAGCGAAAAACATTCAGCGTATATTTTAGATGGGGCCCAAATTTCGAATGCAACCACAAGTGAGAGTTTATCCCCTGCCTTTAATCCTGAATTAGAATCATTTCTAGGAACAAAAAACCCCAATTCTATCGCAGCGTTTAATCCTCCAAATGGTTATAATGCGGGAATAAGATCTCTTTTCACCTATGTTGCAGCCCCATTAATTGGGCCTAATGAAAAAATTGATACTTGTATATCTCATATTACAATGGGATATGAACAGTATCGAAAAAAAAGAAGTAAACGAAAGAAAGCATATAGCTGGGAGGAAAAATCTGAAATTGAAAATGAAAAAAAAGAATCAAAATTGCTTCTTGCTCTATTAAAAGTACTACAGTTTATTAACACTCTTCTTGAATTGATTAACGGAAGAAGAATGCAATTTACAAAAGGTTAGGTATGAGTGATATTAATTGGTTAGATATGCTTGGTTGGGGCGAAGATGAAATCGAAGATCTGCGTTTTGTGGGTTATTCCTATATTAAGCAAGGTCACTATGAGACGGCGCTCCCCTTTTTTGAAGCTCTTGTAATTCTATCGAAAGAAGCAGAGTATGATTTGCAAACACTTGGCGCACTGCACTTGCAACTCGGGAATAATTTATCCGCACTAAACTACTTAGAAAAGTCCCTTAAAAAAAACCCGAATCATTCCTCCACTCTTATTAACAAAGTCAAAGCTCTTTATTTACTTGGATACAAAAGACAAGCGGACATGCAATCTGTGAGACTTGAAGAGGAAAGCCCAGATGAAAAAGTCAGAGACCAGGTATCAGCCCTCAGGCAGGCCTACAGCTAACTTTCCCTCTATTAAGACGTTACAATTTGCTCTCTAAATTCTAATCAAAATCACTTGCGAGCATTGAAACCAGATGTTACTGTCTGGATAAAAATCGTTTCTAGACCTCTTAAGAAATGCATTCTGAATTGAATCTCAAGGAAACCTATGTTGACCATCGAGGGAAAAGACACCTGGAATAAGTTTTTAGATTTCATCAAAGAGCGATGCAGCCCAATTGAATATAAAAACTGGTTTTTACCTATTAAATGGATCAGCTTTTCTGATAGCATACACATTCTTGAAGTTCCCAACATCTTTGTACAAGAGTATCTACTAAACAACTACAAGGAAGATCTCCTTCTTTTTTTTCCTTCAGAAAATAATCAAAATCCAAATCTTAAATTTATCGTTGCAGAACTTGAGGCAAATACTTCTACATCTGCCCCATCTAAGCCTAAAGAAGAAAAAGATCTCTTTTTTTTGAACGAGCGCTACACCTTTACAAGCTTTATAGAAGGTCCATCAAATCAATTTATCAAGTCAGCTGCGCTTGGCGTTGCCAAGCATCCAGGAAAGTCCTACAACCCCCTTTTTATACATGGTGGTGTTGGCCTTGGTAAAACTCATTTGCTCCACGGCATAGCGCACCATCTAAAACAAAATCACAAAAAACTTCGCCTTCACTCGATTACAACAGAAGGCTTTATCAATGATTTAGTAGATCACTTGAAAAACAAAAAACTCGATAAGATGAAGAAATTCTATCGCAACTTAGATATCTTGCTTGTCGACGATATCCAGTTCTTACAAAACCGT
>JAJFMG010000133.1 GCA_021772295.1 Chlamydiota bacterium
GATTCAAAAAAAGACTTTGCTTTTGATTCAATCCTAGAAGATCGAAAGGAGCAATCCAAGCTAATAAAAGATGCTTCAAATCTTGAAGTTATATCGAAAAGAGAGACAGCTTATGCAAGCTTTCTTAGCAAAGCACAAGCTCTTTCAGAAAAAAACGGTGAGGGAGAACTCAGTAGAAACATTTTATCTATGGAAAATGAACCTTTATCTAAGGATGAACTCATATCGTTAAGCTATGTAGAGTCACTCCATCAGAAATTTAAAGGAGATGGTAAAACGCCTCTTGAAAATAGGCTCGTTGATCTCGATATCGAATATACCATCAAAACAAGAATGCAGCTTCAAGATTTAGAAAAAAACAAAATCAATCCAAAAGAATACCAAAGAAATTGCTTAATTTTAGAACTTGATCAAATGAATGCAATGCTATTTGCATGTCAATCTTGTGAAGAAATCACTCCCGGTGATTTTAATATCATACGCGAAATGAAGGGATATGAAACAATTAGTGCAGCTGTTTTAGAAAAAAAAGCATTGCTGTCATCAATTTCTAATCTAAAAGCGCAAAAACCAAAGCCTTTGAGTTCATATGAAGAGAAGGTTTTATCGCTTCACGATGCCTATTTAGACGAGATTAACGCTCTATAAATCTTTTTCTTTTCAAAGCCAGGTTCTTAGATTAAGATGCTTCCAAGCATCTAAACAAATGATCCTATGCGCAAATCGATTACCTCTAAAACGCACGTTATTCTCAACATATTTCTTCTGTCTTTATTGCTAATTGGCTTGCGAGTATTTTACCTAACAACTACAAAATATGAGCATTATTTAGAGCTTTCTAAAAAACCTGCTCGAAAAGTTATTATTGAAAAATCGAATCGTGGCACCATTTTGGATCGTGATAATAAACCACTTGCCATCAACAAAATTCAATATCGAGCCTGCATTGTTTTTAATCATGTTCGAGAAATCCCTAAAATCAAATGGATCAAAACATCAAATAGAAAAAAAGAAAAAATCTACTTTCGAAAAAAGTACATAGAAGATCTCTCTTGCTTACTTGGGAGAGAACTTAATCTAGATGAGACTGATATCGAAGATATTATCTACAGCAAAGCCTCTATTTTTCCAACAACGCCATTTGTCATTAAAGATGGCATCAGCGAAAAAACCTATTACCGCCTTAAAATGCTCGAAAGACAATGGCCTGGCATTTCGGCCCAAAGATCATCTAAAAGGCATTATCCAGAAGGAAAAGTAGGTTCAAGTGTAATAGGATACTTAGGTAAAATCAGCTCTTATCAGCACAATAGGCTGGCGCAAGAACTACAGACAACTAGGGAATTTATTCGACAAAGAGAAAATAAAGAACCAGTATTTCTGCCTAAAGGATTCCAAACCGAAGAAGAAGTATATCAAAGGCGTGATGCTTTGGAAAAAAAGGCCTATACCATTCATGACCTTGTTGGAAAATCTGGAATCGAAGCAAAATATGATGATCGCTTAAGAGGTCTTTTTGGTAAAAAGACCTATGAGATGGCTGCAAAAGGCCATTTTATTAGAGAATTGCCAGGAACGATCAAAGCTGTATCAGGCGATAAGCTATCTTTAAATATTTCTACAAAGTTGCAAGAGTTTGCAGAATCCCTTCTTGCAGAAAATGAACAACAAAGAGATCAAAATTTTGCAACTCTTGGGAAAGGCCATGCAAATATCCCAAGTCCATGGATTAAAGGTGGCTCTATTGTCGCTATGAATCCTCAAACAGGGGAAATATATGCGCTAGCATCGTTCCCAAGATTTGACCCAAATGATTTTATCTTATCGGGTAGTGATGTGGAGCTATCACAAAAAAAGAACAATATCAATAAGTGGCTTGAAAACTCTACTTATATTGCAGATATCTGGAACGGAAAAACAAATCTTGAAAGGGAGTTTTTCTCCGACAAAAAAGGCTTTTACTTGGATAAAAAGCCTCTTACATGGCGCTCCTATCTCGATATCATTTTGTCTAAAAAAAGCGCTGTAAAGCAGGCATTACTCAACATAGATACAATTCAAGAAGTTATTTCTATCCTAAATGTACTAGATGCTTTGATAGATATTACGCAAGAACCTCGTATTGATTGCTTAATCAACCACCTCTACCCGAAGGGCAGTGGTCATATAATTATTGAGCAGGTCTCAAACATCAACGAGATGCAAAAAATTGATCAACTATTTGAAAAAAATAACTTTATTGCTGACCCCCTGAAACTTTCTTTAGATCTCTACCTCAAAAGGATCAAAAACAATTATGACAAACTTCTCTTCCTTGATCTTTTACGTTTGAATGTTGACCATAAAAGATTTTCGGAAGAGCTTAACGAAAAGCTCCCCTCCATTACAATGGAAGAGTACTTTAAACTTTGTCAGTCTTTTACAAGCCTCGAACAAAATCTAAAAACTTCTTTGAAAAAAACCTTTCATGAAATTAGTTTTCCAAATTGGAGAGACTCTCACTTCAAAGTATATTTAAAAGAAAAAAGGGCTCTTGAAAAAAAGCGAAAAACCTACCAAAGACCTTATACAAACTATTTAAAAGAGGCCGAGGGGAACCTTTTTGATCAATTTTATCAAATGAGAAAATGGGATATCATTACATCTCTTTTCAGTAATCAAGAAAGCTACTCAGAATTAGATATATATCAAAAGCCATTAGAACACTTTCTTTTTGACATAGAAACTGATCCATCCCATTTCTTGCACCATAAGTGCCATTTATTAAAACAATCTTTGAAAGAATTCGAAAATCAAGATCTTGC
>JAJFMG010000134.1 GCA_021772295.1 Chlamydiota bacterium
AAAAGCTTTTGCGATAAGAGGGTTGGTTTCTATAAATTCATCAAAAAAACCTTCTAGAGATTCAGGATAACTCCCCTTAAAAATTTTTTCATTTTGAAAAAATTTTTTAGCTACATTCACAGTTTTGCGAAATGTATTCAGCAACTCAGATCCTGATTGTTCCATTGTATTTACTTTGCAAAGCTCCAAAAGTCCTTTTAAGATGAGTTGTTCTTCACTTGATTCAGATGTTTCACTAAATTTTGAATCATCAATATTCATTGCTGTATGATAAGCACGATTTAGTGAAACATCTGAATCAAGATTGTAAGTTTCTAAACAATTTGGGTTTGCATTTTTAAACTGACCTACTATTTCAGAGGAGAAATAAGAATTAGTGGTTTCAATAGATTGTGCGGACATAATTTTAACTAAAGCTTGTAATATGAAGTGGTTATTTTATTATTTTTCGCAATAAAAATACAAGGGTTTTTTAAGGTATATAAGGACTTAATAAAAATGTTCCCTTTAAATTAAGTAATAATGTCCCCTTTTCTGTTAGAGCTTGAATTGAGCTTAAAGTAAAGCAGGAGCTATGAATAGGTATATTTATAATCAACAAAGAGTTAGGCGAATTAAGGAATACTTTTCAAGATTTACTTGCGCAAAAGGTTAAAATCAAATCTAAATTTTAAAGTTATATAACCATGCTTGTTGGAATGCCGCTCGTATATTAAAACAAATATAGAAAATATATTAATGGAATTATATAGAATATTTAAAAGTTGTCAGCGATAATAAAAAGTGAAATTTTTTTTGAATCCATCTCGATCTGTCAATAAAAACGATTTTCGTCTACTCTGTTCCATCGAATTAAAAATAGAGGAAAAATATGAGCTTGCAGGAAGAAGTAGAAGAATTTTTTAATTTAGCAAACATGCAAAATGCAGAAACGGGAGAATTGATCCTAGATCCTAATTACTCTGAAATCCAATGTATGGAAGATTGGGAATCGGCTATGATGGAAAAAATCAATTGGATTCGGGAGAACAAGGCATTAGTTCTTCTAAATTTAGCAACGTTACGAAAGGAGTGGCCTAAATCTTGCGACGCGTTAGAACAGATTCTGGCGTAGATTTATTCTTCCATGGGTAGAATCTCATTGGTTTTTCGATTTTTAGCTTGAAATCCACAACCTTTTAGCATTTTAGGGTATCCAAAAATTGCAATCTGAGGCCACTTTCTACAAACTACAGGCCTTAAATGATAATTGGTGCATTTCCCCTCTTTGCTTAAGTGTCTACATCCAAGTACTATTCTTTTTTTTCCGTTGATCTCATGGACCTCTTTGCTTTTGGGATAAAAGCCACAGACTTGCGTATTCCAAAAATAGTGCAAAAATCCAAATATATCTTTTGGCTTTGGCATTAGAATATATTGACAGCAGTTCCCCCTTTGCTTGCATGCACCTGTCGCTACAAATGGGGGCTTAATGATCATTCTTGCAACTTTTTGCATTAATAGATCTAGTTGTATAAAGGGCAAAAATAAAAGCATTAGAAAGATACGAATACATTTCGGAATGTATTGCTTTGGAATATCTTCTTTAGGATCAACAGAAAGCGTTTCACCTGCTTGATCGATTTGATCCAAGATATGTAGTTTGCTTTTCAAGAAAATGCCTTATCTATGTTCCTCTTAATTTTTGCTAGACAAGATAACAAAAGTTAAGCATTTTGAGATTTTTAAGAGCAAATTATAGTGGGACTATGAAGATATTGCAACCAAATAAAAAGATCTCTGTAAAGTGTATAATACCAATTTTTTACGCCCTTTGTATATTTATTACAACCCAAGGATTTTCGAAAGAAAAGGATTTGAAATCCTTTGTAGATCAAGTAGTTAAAAATTATATGGATCGCACTCGGACTCATGGCTTAATTGTGGGAGTTCTCGATGGGAACTCTGATGATCCAAAGACATTTGCCTATGGAGAAGTAAGTCGAGAAAATAGAGAGCAGATTAATGAAAATACCGAATTCCGGATTGGATCTATTACCAAAGTGTTTACAGCTACCATGCTTGCAAAAGCTATAAGTGATGGTAAATTATCACTTAGCGATAAAGCGCAAAAATACCTTCCTCATGTTCGATTACCCACCTATCATGGGCAAGAGATTACGATTGTAAACTTAGCAACGCATACTTCAGGTTTGCCAGATACACCACCAAATATGCGCAATAGAGAAACTTATAGTAAGAAGGATCTTTTTGAGTACTTAGATCATGCAACTTTGTATCACGCTCCAGGTCATCATTGGTTATACTCTGATCTTGGCTATGCGATCTTATCTCTAATCATTGAAAACATAGATAAAGGGAGATGGTATGATCTCGTCAAGGAGCAGGTGACAAGTCCACTTGATATGAGAAGTACTCTTCCAGGCCCGCTCTTTACTCGTGATTTAAAGAGAAACACGACGCCAGGCTTCACAAAAGATGATCCACAGCATAGCTATGACGTTGAAAGGCTTGCATCCCCTTTTCTTGGAGCTGGAGGGCTTTACTCGAATATGCATGATATGATGATCTTTATGAAAGCAAATATGGGAATCAACTCTAGTTTTATAAAAAATCTGATGCCAATGCTGCAAAAGCCAAGATTTACCATTCCTGGCGGTGATCCAGGCGAAATGGGCCTTGCATGGCAAATGTATAAATTATCAGCTGATTCTAGCTTAGAAATGGTCACTAAGGGGGGAGCTCTCGGTGGTTATAGAGCTTTTATTGCATTTATTCCTGAAAAGAAGCAAGGTGTCATCGTTTTAACCAACAATAACACTGGCACTGTTCAGGATATTAACAAGGCGATATTAGGATTTTTAAATGACGTTCCAGCATACAGCGAAAGATAAGTATATTGTTTTTTTAGATCATAGAGATGCAAAAAACATCTCTCTTGTAGGTGGTAAAAATGCATCTCTTGCAGAAATGATCCAAGCGTTGCAGATCTATGAAATTAAAGTGCCTGGTGGTTTTGCAGTAACTACTTGTGCATATGATGCATTTATGGAATCCAATGAGCTTTTAAAAGTAATTACAGATCTTTTAGAGCCTATGAATAAAAAACCATGGCTGCTTGAAAAAAATGCTGAGTTGATACGAAAAGAGATCTTGAAAGGCGAATTCCCCAAAGGTCTAGAAGAGAATATTTTACAGGCATATAAAACACTTTCAGCTAAATACGGTAAGACGCATTTAGATGTTGCAGCTCGTTCTAGCGCTAATCTAGAAGACTTAAAAGATGCAAGTTTTGCAGGCCAACAAGAATCTTATTTGCATCTTTCAAGCGCAAAAGATGTACTTCTTTCCATTAAGAAATGTTTTGCTTCTTTATTTACAGCTAGGGCGATT
>JAJFMG010000135.1 GCA_021772295.1 Chlamydiota bacterium
AGTACGGACTATCTTCTATTTTTTATTTAGCAGTAGCAAGCATTGGATTACTAATTCCAACAGCTCTTGTAACAGCAGAGCTTGCGACAGGGTGGCCAGAATCTGGTGGAATTTTTTCATGGGTATCAAAAGCTTTTGGAGCTAGAGCTGGTTTTCTAGCAATCTTCCTACAATGGATACAAAATGTCATTTGGTACCCAACAGTGCTTTCTTTTGCGTCAGCTACCATTGCGTATATGATTAATCCCAAGCTCGCTGAAAACAAAATTTTTACAATAGCTATGATCCTTGTCATCTATTGGATTGCTACATTTATTAATTGTAGAGGTATGAGAGCCTCTGGAATATTAAGTACTCTTTCTGCTATTTGCGGCACACTTCTTCCTGGAGCCATTCTAATTATACTTGGAGGAATCTGGATTTTTTCCGGTAATGTCTCTGCGATTTCTTTTTCTGTAAAAGATCTTATGCCAAATCTTACTCACTTTGATAATGTGGTGTTTCTTGCTGGACTAATGCTACTTTTTGCTGGTATGGAGGTATCCTCTGTTCATGTCAATGAAGTAGAAAACCCACAAAAAAACTACCCAAAGGCAATTTTTCTATCTGTACTTATTATCATCTCTGTATTTTTTCTCGGAACTCTCGCTATTGCAATTGTAATTCCTCAGCAAGACATCAGCTTGGTTGCAGGACTTCTTCAAGCTTTTTCTAAGATGCTTTCTCATTACCATGTGTCATTCTTAGTGCCTATCATTGCATTTTTTATTGCTTTTGGAACACTTGGCCAGGTGAGCTCTTGGATTGTGGGACCAAGTAGAGGTCTATTTGCAACTTCTAAAGAAGGTTGTCTTCCCCCTCTTATGCAACATACCAATAAAAATAATATGCCAACATACTTGATGTTTATACAAGGCGGCATAGTAACGCTTATCTCATTTGTATTTTTACTCATGCCAACTGTAAGCGCATCATATTGGCTATTAACAGCTTTAACGGCTCAGTTATATCTCATTATGTATTTACTGATCTATCTCTCAGCCCTCAGGCTTCGCTATAAAGAAAAACATACACAAAGACCCTTTAGGATTCCTGTAAAAAACACCGGAATTTGGATTGTATGCTCTATTGGAATCATATGCGCACTATTTGCAATTATACTTGGATTTTTTCCACCCGCGCAGTTTAGAAATAAAGGAGTATTATTTCATTTTCTGTTTAGCTTGATTGGAATTGGAATCTTTTTGATTATTCCTATGATCATCTACAGTTGCAGAAAGCCTTCATGGAAGTCTCAAACAGATTATTAATCTAATCTGTTAATACTTCATCTTGAGCTTGTATGATTGCAATAACAAGCTTGTTAGTATCCAAAGTAAGATTTTCTTCAGACCACCTAGGACTGGGATTAGGATGTTCAACAAACATATGATAATATCTTTCAAGCGCGATATTTTTTATAGTTTCTCCAAAGGAACTGAGATATCCACGTCTTTCTTTATTATCATCCACATTAACTCTAAGGTGTTTTTGAATCTCAATGAATCTCCTAGCAGAAATTTGAACAATTTCGCGTAAAATATCTGGATTCAAAGTAAGATTTCCCTCTGAGCACCCAAAACCATCATTTGGATGCTCCATAGATAAACTATAATATTTAGCTAAAATATGATTTCTCAGAGAAGATTCCGCGTTTAGTGATCCATCTAGCGCCTCAATGGCAACAAGCATTTCAGCATTTGTATACTCAGGATTCAAATCAACGAGAATAATCGGCTGAAAAGCATTTATAATGCTCCCAATGGCTTGATCGTAGATAGCCTGATTTATAATGTTACTCATAATCTCAATGGCTTTTTCTATTTCTCCATTCTTACATAAAGCAAAAATAATACGAATTGAGACTTGATCGCGGTAAATAGAAACTGGGACGAACCGCCGCATAACATCAATGGCTATTTCTATTTCTCCTTTTGCACAGAAAGCACGAGAAACATCTCTGTAAGCAAGAGCATAATTAAACGTAAATGTAATGCTCTGTATAACCGCAATGGCTTTTTCTATTTCTCCATTCTTACATAAAGCAAAAATAATATTTACAAAAGCATTGTTTTTCGACTTCTCATCTTCTAGTCTGTTTGCAATCTCAATTGCTTTTTCAATTGTTCCTATTTCATATCCATCTAGAATAAAGTCTTCAGATGCCGATAAGGAAAGTGCTCCTGAGCTTAAGGGTGTGGTACATAAAACACTAATAATTCTAAAAAGGTAAGAATCATTCACATACTCATCTATAATGATATTTGTAAGCTCAATTGCTTTTTCATCTTTCCCCTGTTTACATAAAGCAAAAATAATACTCACAAAAGCATCTTTTTTCGACTTCTCATCTTCTAGCCTGTTTGCAATCTTAATTGCTTCCTCTATTTCCCCTATTTTAATTAATGAATTAACAAGAAAGCTAAGTGAATGTATTTTGATGATATTATATGATAATCTATCTACAACATTAATGGCTTTTTCTATTTCCCTAGCTTCACATAAACATTTAATAATATCTTCTAAGGCGTGACTAGCCATACTAAGCTTAAAACTTTTGACGGGACTATTTGGAGTGTTCATTACATTCTCAATGTCTGTAGAAACTTCAAGCTCGCTAATGATATGCTCATAAAAAGCGGGTGGGTCTATTTTTTTTAACATCTCTATTTGCTCTTTATCTAAAGAAGCAAGAACCTTAACAATTTGGTTGTAAATATTGATTAAACACTTTTTGATATCTGGAATATTTAACAACTGATCTTCAAATAAACACTGAATTTCTATCAAACTCTGAATTTCTTCACTCGGACAATCGCAATCAGCGGAAGACAATACATTGATGATATTTGCAATAAAAGTATGCATGTCATAACGATTGGTTATAATCGTATTCGATATTACCACATCTCTATAGTAGTGTGATGTTTGCACTAGATTTGAAAGACCATTGAAATCTAGATAATCAAAGATATTACAATGTACTTCAATCGGTAGAGTATCTAAATCTTCTGTAACTATAGAGCTGCTTTCACTATGAATATATTGATTATCTTGTGTCATACTTGAATTATCAAGAAGTACTTTACCAGCGGTTTCCGCTGCTTTACGAATAGTGCTCAGTTGAGCGTTTACATCGGCTTTCCATAACTTAGTGCGCTCTCCTTTCGAATCACATGGTATTGCTTTAGTAAGTTGTCTAAATAATATAGCCAATACTCTATCAAGACGAGGAGTTAAGCCAGTATTCTCAATATCAGCAAGCGTATTATTAATCTCATCAACAAGTGGCTGTTCTAAAAAAGAAGCAAAGGATTTTTCTAATCTTGAAAAAGAAGCTATAGCTGCCATATCAACACCTATTTTAACTGATTAATTAAGGAATTATGTCACGAATAAAGATAAAATCCCAGACAATCTAGAATAATGTAAGTGTTTAATAAAAATGTCCCCCTTTTCTGCTAAAGCTAAAATCAAGCACCCAGAAAAGGAGGAGCTATGACTGAAACTGTAACAGCTAAGAACCATCATACATTTACAAAAAAGTATTATTAGAAAATTTTAGACATAAAAAAAGCCACCTAAGAAACTTAGGTGGCGTAAAAAAGTCTTGGCAGCGACCTACTCTTCCATACTCTTGTGTATAGTACCATCGGCGAGGAAGGGCTTA
>JAJFMG010000136.1 GCA_021772295.1 Chlamydiota bacterium
TGCAACAGAGTATTTGTATCAGATCACTGTAAGGATTTTATTCCAGATTATTTAAGTGTTCTCAAAGGAATTATAGACAGCCCTGATATTCCTCTCAATGTTTCTAGAAGTTATCTCCAAGTTGATAAAACTGTTAGGCAACTTTCCAATCATATATCGAAAAAAGTCTCCGATAAACTTTCATCTCTTCATACTCAAAATGAAAAAGAATTTTTATCTAAGTGGCCTGATATGGAAATGATCATCAAACTTGGAGTTTTACAAGACGAGAAATTTTATGATCGCGTAAAAGACATTCTTCTTTGGAAAAATGCAAGTGGCGAATGGACCTCAATTTCTAGTTACCTCGAAAGAGGCAAAAAAAAGTATGCAGATAAGATCTTCTATACTCAATCTGATGGCAGGTCAAATGTCTATACTCCATTTTTAGATATCTATAAGGAGAAAGGCATTGAAGTTCTTCTTTCTTCATCTCATTTAGATGTTGCAACGTTTAATCTTCTTGAAACCAAGTTTTCGCCTGCTAAATTCCAAAGAATTGACGCATCATACGAAGACTTAGAAGATAAAGAAAAAGAAGATGCTGCACTTAATGAAGATGGAAAAACCAATGCGCAGCTCCTACAAGAGCTTGTTGCATCTAAGTTCGATAACAAGGATTTATCGATAGAAGCAAAATCACTAGCGAGTAAGTCTCTTCCAGGCATGGTTCTAATTTCTGAAGAGGCGCGGCGCATGAGAGAGTATATGCAACTTACAGGACAGTCATTTCCTGTAGATATGCCAATGAAGCAAACCTTTGTAGTGAATACAAACAGTAATCTCATTAACGCTCTGCCAAAAATTGAGAAAAAAGATCCTATTCTTACAAAAGAAATTTCAGAGCAGCTATATGATCTGTCACTTCTTTCTCAAAAAGAACTTAATGCAGATAAACTAAATGAGTTTATTGAAAGATCTAGCCTTATTCTAGAAAAACTCTCCTCTCATATTGAGTAAGTTATTTATTCGAGTAGAATGCTTCTAAAAATCTAGAGATGATCACTTGTTCCAGCCTTTCTTTCAGATGGGTTGGAGCAGGTAATCTGAGATGTAGATGCACTTCGCTTGGATTTGGCAAATGAATAGATACACTTGGCTCAACAGGAGGGAGCTCTAAACTTTTATTCCGCTCCATTTTACGTATTCTTTTTCTTGCCTTTTCTATATAAGAAGCGCTTTCTTCCTCAGCAATTGTAAGTAATGTTCTCTTTGCTTTCTTCCAATCTTGATCTATTTTTAGAGGTACTTTGATATTATTCATGTAGTAATGCTCTAAAAAGGATTCATTTGCTACAAAATTTTCAGTAATTAGCCCATTTGGAATTACAATTCTTCTTCCGGTAAACTTGTGTTTAGCAGGTCCTATTCCAAGCTCTAGCAACGTCGTTGTCAATATCGAGATGTCTATCACATCTCCCCTTACACCAGCTATTTCTATTCGATCACCGATATCATAGACATGACCTCTAAAACGTATAATAGATCCATTCAGAGACATGCAGAGCTCTTTAATTGAGTAAACAAAAGCAAATGCAATAGCAAAAACAGAAACAGCAAACCCTTGGATAGTTTTGCCCCAGATAAAAATAACGCCAAGAAGAATTAAAATAAAAAATGAACTTCTAAGAGATCCAATCCATCGTCGCCTCTGATGAGAACTCCAATTTCTATCCGATTTACGAATAAAGTATGCAGCGCAATAACGAATGGTAATTAAGATTGCAGCAAGAATTAATGTGGCTATTAAATTCTTAGTCAGAAATCTCTCTAAAAATGCCTGCATGATTCAATTTCCAAATTTCTAATCTATACTTAAGAATTTCAATATTTGCGAGAAAAAGAGTCCTTCTTCTTTGAAGGAGGACTCTTTGTTAATTAGCTTTTTTGAGCTTGGTCATTCTGAACATCAGTAATTGCATTTTTCAAAACTTCTATTTGAGATCCATCAACCATTTTTAATATAAGTGTGCTTTCTTGAATTTTTGCAACTGTTCCGACAATTCCCATTGCAGTTACTTTGTCACCAACCTTCATAGATTCTCTCTGCGCTTGCATTTTCTTTCTTCTTTTTTGCTCTGGTCTCCAAAGAATGAAATAAAAGAAAATAAGAGCCAGTGCAATCATTACGATAACTTGAGAAAGATTTTGCTCTTTAGCAGGAGCGCCCTCTCCTTGAGCAAATATAGGCATCGCCGCAAAAGTAAATAAAATTGCTGCAAAAATACTTGTAACTCGCTTCATGATAACATCCTTAATGTTTCTAGTGATTCAGATAGTTATAACAAATCATGCCTAGCAATGCTGAGAAATGCAATGAAAATTATTTCTTTACCAAATAGGCAATGTTTTCAACATGAGGAGTATGTGGAAACTGATCAAAGGGTTTCATAACTGAAAGTTTATATATATGACAAAGAGTCTCAAGATCTTTCTTTTGTGTATTAGGATTACAAGATATATATAACAATTGTTTTGCATCTAAATCTAATATATTTTGAATTGCTGATTGATCAAGCCCTGTTCTAGGAGGGTCGATAATCACTAAATCTGCATGAGGATACTTCTTCTGAAAGCTTGGGTCCTGCAAAGTTTTACCCACATCACCTTGGATAACCTCCATATTGGAGATATGATTGTTTTCTATATTAACGTTGGCATCAAAAGTTGCATAAGGATTTAGCTCAATAGATACTACATTTTTGACAAAGGGAGAAAATACAACACCAAGTGTGGATGTCCCTGAATATAAATCAAAGACTGTCATGTCTTTATTTAATTCACATATTTCTAAAGCAGACTCAAACAACTTTTCAGCAACAAATGTATTTGGCTGGAAAAAAGATGTAGGGCTGATTTCAAAGATATATTTTCGTCTTTGATCATATGCAGTAATTTCCAAATGCTCTTGTAAGGTTTCCTTACCACTAAGAAGCATCTCATAAAATTTAGTAACTTCTCCTTTAATCGCTTGGTGAATACGCAAAAATACAGTGGCATTAGGAGAAATATTTAATACCTGCTTTTGAAATGACAGTAATTGCTCTTTGGAAAGCGCATATTCAGGTGTTGAAGAAATAGTGAGCATCACCATTTTTTCACCAGTTCTCATACCCTCTCTCATTGTCAGTGTCCTGAGTGTACCCTTTGCAGATGGGGCATGAAAGGCTTGAATATCTTCCTTTTCAAACCAATCTCTAATTGAGCAAAGTACTTCGCTCATCCATGGATTTACTAAATGACAATTCTCTATGTTCTCAACTTTGCCGCGAGACTTTGCAATAATAAGACCAAGATACTTATTTCCCTTTAAATCTTGTGAAAAAGAAAACTCCATCTTGTTTCGATATGCAAAATGAGACTTTGAAGGGTGAATTGGTAAAAAAGTAAATTCATCTTCTAAGTCCTTATATAGATCCCTAATTTGGCTTTCTTTGATCTTTAGCTGCTGGCTGTAATCAATTTGCTGCCAAGAACAGCCACCACACACACCTGAGTGTTTACATTTAGGAATTACTCTAAGTGAGGAGGGTTTTTTTATGGATAGTATATGCCCATTATGGACTCTTTTTTTTCTACCCCTTAAAGAGATTTCTAATAAATCTCCAATGGCGCTTCCAACGACTTCTATTTTTGAAGTATTATAGGGAGCCACACCGTGGCCTTTTTTAGAGTAACTCTCAATTTCAATATCTATTATTTTTTCTTTCATTGGTGTCTATTCACTTAGCATCGAAGGTCGTATTTTACTAAAGCCAGACGTATTTAGATATGAAAAAGCTACCTAGAACTTGGTAGATTTTATTTGAGAACAAAAAAAAGGGAAGTAAGAAAAACTCCCCTAACAAACCATTTTTAAAGAAAAAAAGACTTATTTTTTAGTAGTCTTTCTTCTAGCAGTTTTTCTTACTGCTACTTTCTTTTTTGGCGCTGCTTTTCTTTTTGCAGCAGTCTTTCTCGCTGGCGCTTTTTTCTTTGCAACTGCTTTTCTTTTCGGAGCTGCATTTTTCTTTACTGCAGTTTTTTTCTTTACTGCAGCTTTTTTCTTTGGCGCTGCTTTTTTCTTTGCAACTGGCTTTCTTTTCGTAGCCATTTTCTTCTTAGCTTTTGGTTTCTTGCCATGAGCAACAGATTCTTTTCTGTATTTTTTAGCAACTTTTTCCATTTTAATAGTCCCTGTTCGGACTCGTTGCGCTGCAGCTTTATTGCCATTTTCTGCCTTTATTAAATCCGCAGTGACTTCTTCAAGCAGTTTTGCTAATTTATTTGTTGTATCCTTTAATGCCATTTTAAGACTCCCCTTCCTTTCATATTTTAAGAGTTTTGATCTTATATAATTTCAATAGGAAGTTTCAGTTTATTGTTCAATCATTTTTTAATTATTAAATAGAAAAAAACAAAAAATAAAATAGCATTACATTTAAAAACCAGGTCTAAACAGATGTTTGAGCAATATTATTAATGAAAAAAGAACCTTGCAAAAAAATTTATACTGAAGTCAATTTTTTTTTTGTAAGACTTGTAAAAAGCTTCATTAATTCGGTAGTAACAGGACCAGGAACGTTATTGTTAAATTCAAAATCATCAATTTTTGAAACAGGCATTATTTCTTTAATAGTAGATGTAATAAATGCTTCAGAAAAGTGTTCTAACTCCTTGTAGGGAACTTGTCTCGCTTCAACTTTGAACCCAGCATCACTTGCTAATTCAATGACGACCTTTCTGGTAATGCCTGATAAAACTTTGTCACTTGGAGTAACTATGGTGTTATCAATAACGCCAAAAAAATTAGATGTGGTTGACTCCAAAAAATTTTGCTCATCATCAAGGTAAAGTGCATCTTGAAAACCTTTTTTGATAGCTTTTTGGAAACAAAGAGATGCGCCCATATATTGTAAACTTTTTACCTCGTAAAACTGTCTTTGGAAAGGAATCGAACACAGAGAGATTGACTTTTTCTTTTGCCCAATACACCCTGATACAGGTTCAACAATAATAGCAAAGGTTGGGGTGTCTCCTGGTAGAAGATGGTTTGCAGCAATACCTGGTGTTAGAACAAATCGAATATAAAATTCTTCACCTATATTTTTTTCGATAAGACTGTCAATAAGCACAACTATTTCGTCTCTAGAATATGGAATTTTGATGTGTACTTTTTTTGCTGAGAATTCGAATCGATCCAAATGATCCCCAAGCCGAAAAGGCACTCTATTATATGTTCGTACAAACTCAAAAATCCCATATCCCCTGAGAAACCCCATATCTAGCAAGCTGCTCTTTGCGCAGGTGCTTTCGACAAACTCATTTTGAACAAAATAAATACTCATACTCTCCTTCGGTTCACTTTTTATATAGCATAAGTGTCATGCAAAAAATGGCGGTTTTATTTGCTTTTACCAATATTACAAGCATTATCATTTACAACAGAATTTAATGCCATGCTCCATCAAAAACAATGTTCAAAGAAAAATTGACTAATTTTGTATTTTCACAGAATATCTCCGAAGTTTTTATTTAACAAAAACAAATGAATGTTGCCTAAAACCAAATGGAGGTTATTTTGAAAAAATTTAATTTATGTTGCGTAGCTTTATATGCAATTTTAACTTTTACTAACCCACTCTTTTCAAACTCTGGAGAAGAAGTAACTAAAAAAAATTTTTATGACATCGTTCTTATAAATAAAGCCCTAGAAAATGATTTCTGTTTTTTTATTATTCCGAAAAATGGATCAACTCGTATTAGGGGTGCTTTAAATATCCGCGAGGGTCGCCGTTATGATAACTATGTTGAAAATGGAACAAGAGAATTTACTAACGTAATTTCTGTTAGATACCCACTTTATCGACCTATTTCTATCTACTACCAAGTTATGAGGCTTAGAAAGTTTGCTCCAAATATCACAAGAAACTCTGAATTCTATAAATATAGTGACGATGTAAAAAAGTCGTTTAAAATATTTTTAAATGAAATTGAGAATAACTTCTATGAACCTCATATTAGCCACCAATATCTTGAATTAAAGAGAAAAAATCTCACACTCGATGATATGGACTTTGTATTTTTATTTGAAGAACTTGAAACGGACTTGAAACACTTCTGTGACTTCCATCAAATTCCATACGAAAATCAAGTCAGAAATCAAGCGCCCTCTGAATTAAAAACTACTCTTAGAGAGGTAATTGATACAGATCCAGAAGTAAGAGCACAAATCCACAAGCTTTGGGCAAAAGATTTCGAGTTCTATGAAAAAGCAAAGTTAAGACGTAATGAAATTCTAAACACTACGTACAAAACGCTATAATCAACAATATTAGCACCCTCTCCCCCACTTATTTGAGTATATATTCAATCGGGAGGGGAGGGAATAAAAGACATACTCAACTTCTAATATGAATTTTGAAAAGATTCTTTTTTGACTTCCTTATTGTAGATGAAATATCTGTCTTAACCTCAACAAATTTTTTTTCATCTTTCATGCTAAGTGCTTCAGCTTCATTTTTACATAACGCTGCTTTTCTTAGACCTTTTTCTACATGATTGTTCGTTGGTTCTACATTTATGTATTTACTAAAGACTCAATGGTACTTTTCTATTCCAAAAAACCTTTCATCTAATTTTGCAAGATCCTTACCTTAGGTTGTTAAATCATGAACTAGCAAATTATTCAAATTATAGATCACTCAAGTGAGTAATATCTTGACTATTTCTCAAATTACGAATCTAATATATCAAATTTTAATAACTGAAGATACGTATTCCTTTAGACAGTCATAAACCTGGGGGCCCGAGTTTGAAAACATCAAGATTTACAATAATAGGTATTCTGCTTTCTCTTAGCATATTTTCAACATCATTTTCTCGTGAAAAAAAGCAATTCCCTCACTACTACGATAAAGTACTCACAAACGATCTAAAACAAAATAATTTTTGTTTTTTTTTCATACCAAAAAATGGATCAACAACGCTCCGTATGCTTCTGGAAACAGTACAAAACACACCTTTTGATCATGTAAAAAACAATCTCGATGAGTATATTAAATTTATATCAGTTCGCCATCCCTTATATAGACCGGTTTCGATCTATGCCGAAGTAATGAAACTTAGAAAGATGACCCAAGAAAAAACAAAGAAAACAAATTTTTACCAATATAGAGAAGATCTAAAAAAATCCTTTCGAACGTTCTTAGATGAAATCGAGGACAACTTCTATGACCCACATATTAGTCATCAATATTTAGCACTGCAAAGAAAGAATCTAACTCTAGACGATATGGATTATATTTTTCTTTTTGAAAACTTAGATTGGGATCTAAAGCATTTTTGTGCTCATCAAAATATTCCCTATTTAAAGAATGATAAAAATATCACTCCATCGAGCCAAAAAGAAACACTCATTGACCTAATAAACTCTGAGCCACGTTTAAGAAAACAAATCCGAAAACTTTGGGCAAAAGATTTTGAATTTTATGAAAGTGCGAAATTGAGACGAGAAGAAATTCTAAATACCACGTATAAAGCATTGTAATTTGCTGTATAACTAGTCGCTCAAGTACAAGTAAGATCCTTAAAACCTTTCTTAATTTTGCCCCTCATAAGATTCTGTTTTGATAATAAAGAATTTCACATTCTCTTTTTGAAACGCAACTTCACTATATACTTGTGCGGAAGCACATTGTGACCGATTATCAATACTCTCAGCTTGCCCTTGACCTGCTAACTTCATTAGTATTTTACTATACTCGCCATTCTTTATACCTCTAAAATCATCAAATTCCTTGAACCCAATAAAATAGTACTTTCTCCGCTCCAGCTATACTCTCCTGCTCTTCTATGCTATTACCATAGGATTACTAGTTGCTTTATTCATTCTCACAGTCAGTAGAAACAAGTAATCATAATACATCCTGTGTGAAGACTGAAAAACAGCATGCGTCATGCGAATACTTTCATGGAGTCTCTTTTTAAAAAGCTTAGCAATATACATTTACAAAAAAGTATTATTAGAAAATTTTAGACATAAAAAAAGCCACCTAAGAAACTTAGGTGGCGTAAAAAAGTCTTGGCAGCGACCTACTCTTCCATACTCTTGTGTATAGTACCATCGGCGAGGAAGGGCTTA
>JAJFMG010000137.1 GCA_021772295.1 Chlamydiota bacterium
TTTGGATAAATTCCAATCTGGCTTAGATCGAAAACAAGTGTATTTATCTGCCTTAAAAAAAGAAGCTTTTACCCAAGAAGAAGTGATTTCTTTCCAACGAGCTACCTCTCAAAATCTTGTAGCCTTATACAAAGCTCTTGGAGGCTCTGTGTGTACCGATTAGCTGTGAAGATGCTTATAGGAGATAAAGCCAAATATATTGGGATTATCTTAGGTCTTAGTTTTTCTTCTTTTATCATCGTACAGCAAGCTGCCATGTTTATTGGACTTATGTCCCGAACCTTTGGGTTGATTACTGATACATCCCAAGCCCATATTTGGGTTATGGATGAGAAAGTACAATTTATAGATGATCTGAAACCTTTAAAAGATACCGATCTGTATCGCATTAGAGGAGTAGATGGAGTAGAATTTGCTACGCCACTATATAAAGGGCTTATCAAGGCAAGACTTTCTGATGGAACATTTCAACTCTGTAATGTAATTGGGATAGATGATGCAACCCTCATCGGAGGTCCACCTAAAATGCATACAGGAAAACTTTCTGATCTACGCAATGTGGATGCGATTGTTGTAAATAAAGTCGGAGCTGAGGGTAAACTTGCCAAAAGTTTAAATGGTCGAGATGGGCCAAAAGAGCCGTTGCGCATTGGAGAAGTCATTGAGCTCAATGACCATAGAGCGTCTGTTGTGGGGATATGTGAGGTATCTAGAACGTTTCAATCTCAACCTGTAATTTATACAACGATTAATAGAGCTCTTTCATTCGCGCCTAAAGAGCGAAAACTTATTTCATTTATTCTTGTCAAATCAAAGCCAGGCATGGATCCCGGTGTAGTTGCAAATAGAATCAAGAAATACACGAATCTAACAGCATATACTTCCAGAGAATTTGAGAAGCTTACGGTAGATTATTATATGAAAAATACAGGGATACCCATAAATTTTGGTATTGCTGTAATACTTGGACTGATTATTGGAGCAGCGATTTCAGGGCAAACCTTTTACAACTTCATTTTAGATAACATCAGATACCTAGCTGTTTTCAAAGCAATGGGAGCTCATAATAAACTGTTATCTCTTATGACGATGCTGCAGATTTTATGGGTTGGGCTAATTGGTTGGGGAATAGGTATTGGATTTGCTTGTTTGTTTGGGTTTTTATCCAGACATTCTGAGCTTTCATTTTTGTTACCATGGCAATTATATCTGTTCAGTTTTGGATCGATGATCGCAATTTGCTTGATTTCGGTAACTGTTTGCCTTGTAAAAATTCGAAGAATAGAACCTGCCATTGTATTTAAGAGCTAACATGGAAAAAGTTATATCGTGTAAAAATATACAAAAAAATTTTGGTGTCGGTGAAACAATTGTACATGCTCTTAAAGATGTTGACTTAGATGTCGATACAAAAGAGTTGCTAATGCTTGTCGGACCATCAGGTTCAGGCAAGACCACCCTTCTTTCGATAATTGCAGGTATTTTAAATCAAGATGGAGGGTCTTGTTTAATACAGGGCTCTGACATGAGTCAAATGGAAGAAAAACAAAGAATTGCTTTTCGAGGTGAGAATATTGGTTTTGTTTTTCAATCTTTTAATTTGATTCCAACGCTCACATCTGTAGAAAATGTCGCAGTTCCTCTTTTAATCAAGGGTGTTGAAAGGCATGAGGCGTACCAAATCGCCCACGACCTTTTAGGAAAACTCGGGCTTGAGAGTAAATACGAACGCTTCCCAAAAGAGCTCTCTGGTGGCGAAATGCAAAGAGTTTCTATTGCAAGAGGATGTATTCATAAACCAAGTCTTATCTTATGTGATGAGCCTACAAGCTTTTTAGACCATGAAACAGGAATCAAAGTCATGGAGCTTTTAACAAGTATTCAACAAGAAACAGGATGCACTTTAGTTATTGTTACCCATGATCCTAGAATTTTAAAATATGCCACTAGAATGGCAAAAATAGATGATGGAAAGATTATTCCTTTTTCGCTTGAACAGTCTAAAGAGTAGTAGTATTTTACTACGATAAAAGGGGGTCTTTTATGGCATATGATGAAAATTTAGAAGATCGGATGGATGAAATAGGTTTAAGTGAAACACTTACCAAAAAGAAAATGTTTGGCGGCATAGCCTATTTATTAAATGGCAATATGTGTGTGGGGATTCACAAAGATTACCTAGTTCTTCGTCTAAACGTTGAAAAAGCTAGCGATTTGATGGAAAACCATCAATTCTTACCATTTGATATTACCGGTAGCCCTATGAAGGGCTGGGTTATGATTGAAGGTTCAATGGTTGAAGAGGACATCGATTTAGAAGGTTATATGCAAGAGGCAGTATCTTTTGTGGAAACACTTCCAAAAAAAGTAAAAAAAAACAAGAAACTTACAAGCAAATAATCCATACCGCATTTTTCTATACATACCGGAGTAGTTGCCGGCATGTATAGAAACTAGTTTACAAGAAAAATTACATGAATTTTTCAGGTGGGTATTTTTTTCTGGCATATTCATAGAGCCTAATATACGGTGGAAAATGTCCTGCAACGATTCTATATTTCATTGGAGGCGAACCATGATAACTTTCCCACGAAAAATCTTTCACTATGGGTGACCTCGGTTTTGAATTTAAGCAGGATACTACCTAAAGATTAAAAAAACATGCAATGATAGGAAGATCGATTGCAGAGTTTTATAAAAAAAACAATTTTCTGATAAACATTGGTAGATTTTAGAAATGGGTAGAATTTCACCCAAAAAAGATCGTGAATTTTTTTCGTAAGAGGTCCTTATAAAGACTATTTACCTCTTCGTATAAGCCGACAAATAAGATGTCAAATTGATAGCAACAATTAACTTTTATTGTTTGATATTTCAGGTAGTACTAAGTATGACTTCCACTATCCGTTAATTTTCATATCCTAATAGCTTTATCAATCCATGATTATTATCATTGAATTCTTGGATGTTTTTTGTAGAAAACTTATTTTTCCAATCATGTGATTTACCTTGTTTAAAGGTAGGGGTTCCTCCAAAAACTTCATTTGCAACAGAACATGCTTCATCATACGTGAGAGGTTTATTTAGGTGATTGGAGATATTTAGAATCTCTTGAATTTGTTCCTCAAAGCTTCCTCCGCCATTTGGTCCAATTAATTTTTCAAAGTATGTAGTATAAACAAATGAATATTGGCCCCATTGTAAATACTCTTCATAAAGCGAAGTGAAAGAGTTATATGTCCGAAAAAATGGATGATTAAGTGCAACCTTAGATAGGTATTTACCTGGAAATTGAATGATGTCACTCAACTTTTTTGAGCCGATGCCCACTCTAGTTACCCTTGCTAGAGCACACACAAAGTCCCTAGGATCACGGACAATAATGATTACTTTTTGAGCATTCTTCTTAATGTATTTTACCTTTAAGTCTGTTGGTCCAATGGAAAAATTATCATTCTTTCCTGCTTTCCATTGATGCATCCAATCGAGGCCTTCTTTATCACCATGGATTTCTTTGATTAATTTAATACACTTTATTATTAAATTTGTTCCCGTTTTTGGAATTGTAATAACAGCATCTGTTGCAGCATTTATACTAGAAAAACATAAAACAAAAAAACATAGGGTAATATAAAATGCAATTTTTCTGAGTGGAATATTGGATAATCTCTGCAAATTTGGGTGATAGTACTATCTAAAATTGGGATAAATTGTAGAGTTTTATAAAGAAAAAAGTAAAGAAATTCAAGAAAATCCGTAGTAGATAGATTAGTAAACTAGTTTGGCGCTATTCGTAGCCGAATGATTCCAAATATTGTCCAAGCATTTTGTTAAAAGTATGAATATGCTGCTTTTTAAATTTATGTCTCCAAGTTCCTATCTGTCCCTTTTTGAAAGTATTCGACTCCCCA
>JAJFMG010000138.1 GCA_021772295.1 Chlamydiota bacterium
GATATACAGGCTCGTCTCAAGGATATTTTTGCTAATTATACGAGTATGAATCGGCTGATCTATTATTTGAAGATCCTCTGGTTCATTTCTGATCGTCCATTCCAGATGATTAGGATCAGGAATATGAATAATCATAAGACCATCATCTTTTAGGCTTTTTTCGAGATTCTTAAACAAGGCAGGGTGAAGATTTAGCGGGATGTGTTCAATTACGTCTGGTAGAACAATGATGTCAAACTTTCTATCCTCTACTGACTCGGTGAAATCAATCAACGCAACTTCAACGTTTTCATATTTCTTTAATCTGGTCCTTGCAAACTCTAGGCTTTTAGAACTTATGTCTGTTGCTAACAGCAACCCTTCTTTACTCAAAAATCTCAAGATCAATTCAGATACAGTCCCAATACCACAACCAACCTCCAAAATCTGCATGTCAGACCTCATTCCAAATTTTTCAAGCCACCTTTGAATACTAAGATGTCTATTGTTTATACCTGCTCTCATTTGTCTAGCAGTGTAGTCATCGTAAAAACTCTTAACTTCTTCCGACTGTATTTCTCCCACTTTATCTTCTATTTTTGGCTCAAGCAAAAATATTCTATTTTAAATCATAAAAATCAAAAATTGAGCGCTTACCCAACTTTCACAAACTGTATTGTTTGCTCTTCAGAAAAGTTATATCAACTCAAAAGTTATGAAAGTAGCTATTTATGTAAATGCAAGAATTGCAAAATGATCTTTACTCAAAGGATACCTTCAACCAAAGAACTTTCTGATTACTATAGTTCATATGGTGCTTCACACTATAAAAGTGAATTAACTACTAAGAGGTATCACTCATTATTGGATTCATGGGAAGGTTTGCGGAAAACCAATCAGATTTTAGATATTGGTTGTGGTGTTGGTTTTTTTTTGGAAGTTGCAAAAGAAAGAGGGTGGAAGGTATTTGGAAGTGAGTATGACGCAAAACTTGTGGCTATCTGTCAAGGTAAAGGCATCGAAATGCACCAAGGTTCCATTGAGACATTTAAAACGGATCAAAAATTTGATATCGTTACATCATTTGAGGTGATTGAGCATATAAATTCGCCACAGAAAGAGATGAGGAAGATAAATGAACTAATAGCATCAGGAGGACATTTTTATTGCACCACTCCCAATTTTAACTCCATCTTAAGATACTACCTGAAGGGTACCTACAATGTTATTTCCTACCCTGAGCACCTCAGCTATTTCACACCTAAAACACTACATTTCCTTCTAAAGAAAAGTGGCTTTGAAAGAGATTACTTAAAAACATCTGGAATCAGCCTTACTCGATTAAAGACAAGTCTTGGAAAAAGTAATGAGATGATGGTTTCTTCACAGTCATCAGATGAGATCGTTAGAAACAGGATAGAGAAGAATAGTTTCCTTTTATATGTAAAAACTCTTGTTAATGGACTTTTAAACCTTTTGGGCCTTGGAATGAGTCTCAAGGCACTTTACCGGAAGGCTTAAGGGCAACAATAATCGGAACTAAATAAAACCCCATCAATGGAATTTTGTAGCGCATTAAAGTTCCGAAGTTAGAAGTGCTAACTCCAACTGCAAAGGCAAATAACAGTGCGAATACCAAGCAAAAAACTAAGAATGGATCTTGTCTGATTCTTCGTATTTTTTTACCCAGGACAACTTTTAAAGTCAAAGTAAAAATGAGAAGGGATTCTAGTGCGCTAAGTAGCATCAATGGATTTCTTACTTCCCACAGGTAGGGTCTAAATAGACTTGCATTTATCGCAGCAGGTAGGAGTTTCAACGTTCCTTTTAAGGTGCCATCCGGCATGCCTATATCGTAACCTCCGTCTCCACCCGTTCTTGAACCCCAGCCATACCTTATATCATAGGCCGTAATTGCCGCTTTTCGTGCAAAAGAATTAATACTATACTCCTCTGTAGAAACAAAAATCGATGCTGTTAAAGCAGCTCCGAGAAAAATTATTGCTAATATTGGTATTGTCGCAAACCCTGGACCAGTTTTACGAACTCTTTTGACCTTTTTAAGGTACAACCAAACAAAGATCAAAGGAATAAAACAGACAACAATATAAGGTTTGATTTTAAAAATCAGCATAGCTGAAAGGCAGGTGACAATCCAAACGATCAATTTTCTTCTCCTATGTTCAAACAAATAAAAAATTCCCCAAGTTAGCCACCCAAGTGCTCCCAGCGTTATAGTATCCTTAAGAATTCCTGATCCCCAAAAAACTACAGATGGAACGAACAAGATGACCAGCGCGAGGTACTTCGATTTATACAAACCATCAATCGCTGTATACATTGCCCACATGCCACTAAAACTAAACACGGCGAAAAAGCATGCGGTTGCGGAATAGGTGTGAAAAGTAAATAGATCGAAAAAGCCTGCAATACGTACAACCGTATAAGACTTGGGGTCTTTAAAGTACCAAATTTTAGAACTGTAATTAAAAAACTCAGGTGAATGCTCACCCCCTGAGGATAAGAGCATTCTTGTGCCGAGCATAGGATCATCCAGAAAAGCTTCCCAAATCCATTTGCTCCCATGTGTCCAATAACTAAAAGTGTCTCCACCGCTGTAGTAAAATTGATATATGACCCCCAGCATAATAGCTCCCGAAAAACGAACCCATAAAGCAGGCAGGAAATACTTTCTAGTTTGCTTATTGGTCACATAAGGACGTATCCAATAGGCTATTACGGTGAAAAAGAACAAATACAAAGGAGTGACTAGGAGGTCTTTAATTTCCATTTTAAATAACAGGTACTTCTTTCTGAATCCATTCGATATATTCAATTAAGCCACTCTGTATTGAAATCTTAGACTCAAAACTCAATAGTTCCTTAGCTTTCTCTATGGCAGCAAAAGTTTTGTTAACATCGCCTGCTTGCATTGGTAAATACTCAATTATTGGTGCCTTTTTCAGAATATGTGCAATTGATTCTGCTAAATCAATAATCCCTATCGGGCTTCCATTAGCTATATTGAAAATATCAAATGTCATAGGTTTCTTACTCAAATATTCCATTCCTTTCATAAACCCATCGATAACATCCTTAATAAAAGTGTAATCCCTATAAGTATCTCCTTTTCCAAAAATAGCTATCGCCTCATCTTTCGAAATTAAATCTACAAACTTCCTTATTGCAAAGTCAGGTCTTTGCCTAGGTCCGTAAACGGTAAATAACCTTAAGTTTAAAATCCCTAACCTATATAAAGAATGATAAGCGTGGTTTAGAATTTCACAAGATTTTTTGGATGCAGCATATGGTGAGATTTGCTCATCTGTTAATTGGTTTTCCGAAAATGGAACATCTTTATTATTTCCGTAAATACTGCTTGAAGAAGCAAAAATCATCTTTGC
>JAJFMG010000139.1 GCA_021772295.1 Chlamydiota bacterium
ACTTGTACAAGTTGTTAAAGAACCCATTGGATCAAAAGGTGCAAGGCTCACATCTAATGTTTCGATTGCTGGTAGATACTTGGTACTTGTTCCAAATACATCACACAGAGGTGTATCGAAAAAAATCCAAGATCGACATGAAAGAGATCGTCTTAAAAAAACCATTAATGCCTTTGAATTACCCCAGGATATGGGACTTATCTGTCGAACAGCAAGTGTTGATATATCTACCGAAAAACTCGTTGAGGAAACAAGAGAATTGCTTGATGAATGGAGCATCATCATTGAAAAATTTGAAAAAGCTTCCAACCCAACATGTTTGTTTCATGAATCAAATCTTGCTAAAAAGGCTCTTCTTGATGCGGTAGACAAAAAATATGATCGACTTCTTATCGATGACTTTTCAGTTTATAAAACTTGTAAACGCCTCTTTGATAAAAACTATAGCGAGTCCCCTCTCAAGCTAGAAATGTATCGAGACATTACTCCTATGTTTGAAAGATTTAACATCGAAAGTGAAATCGAAAAAGCCCTAAGAAGAAAAATTTGGCTTCCAAGTGGTGGATATCTTTATTTTGATCGAACAGAGGCAATGTATACCATTGATGTAAACTCTGGGCGTAGTGCTAAAAAAAATGTGGGTACGAATGTCGAAGAATCACTCGTAAAAATCAATATGGAAGCTGCTAAAGAAATCGCCCGGCAACTTCGAATTAGAAATATTGGGGGCCTTGTTGTCTGTGACTTTATTGATATGCGTTTTAGAAAAAACCAGCGTAGAGTTTTAGAATTTTTAAAAGAGGCGATGAAAGACGACTCTGCAAAATGCACAGTTCTTGGCATGAGTGAGTTTGGTCTAATTGAAATGACAAGGCAGCGAAATAGAGAATCTTTGCATCAAACGCTTTTTACTATGTGTCCTTATTGCAGCGGCAAGGGAATGATCAAAAATTTTGAAAGTTCTTCGATAGAAATTGAGCGCGCATTAAAAAGTTTAATTCTTCGAAAAAGTCAATTTGCTCTCAAACTGATCTCACATCCTGAACTTGATAAATATTTAGACACAGATTCTAAGAAACACCTATGCTCTTTAGCGTCCAAACACAACGCTCATTTGGAGTATCATACAGATGACAATCTGCACTTAAATGAATTTGAGTTTCACTCTACCACTAGTAAGAAAAAAATTGAGTTCTAGGTTATGACTAAAACTGTTTTTGAAGAAAAATTATTTGCTGATATAAAAAATGGAAAGATTCCTGAAAAAATTGGAAAAACCCTACATGGATTCTATTCAAGTCATGCAAAAGTGTTGCAAAAAAAAAATATCTCCACTGATAAATTCACCCCTCTTTTTTTTGGGTATTTAGAAAATGTAAAAGAGCAGTGTAAATCTCCTTTTTCTTTTGAACCATATCACAAGAAAATTCGAAGCCCATATGACTATTACAAGTTTGGAAATGACTTTATTGACCCACTAATTGATCGAGAAAATTCCACTCTAAATGGCAAATCTCAAATAGACAAAATCGATGAATATATCGAAAAAAAACATAATATTGTTTTGTTTGCAAATCATCAAACAGAAGCAGATCCGCAAGCTATCAGCCTGATGCTTGAAAAAGAGCATCCAAAACTTGCAGAAGAAATGATTTTTGTTGCCGGTGATCGAGTAGTAACAGACCCCCTTGCCATTCCGTTTAGTATGGGTAGAAACCTTCTTTGTATTTATTCAAAAAATTACATCGATAACCCACCAGAGCACAAAGCAAAAAAACAACAACACAATAAAATTACAATGCAACATATGAAAAATCTCTTGAGTGAAGGAGGACATTGCATCTATGTAGCTCCAAGCGGCGGCAGAGATAGAACAAATAAAGACGGCGTTGTAGAAATAGCACCTTTTGATCCTAAAAGTATTGAGCTATTTTATCTAATGACACAAAAAGCTGATATGCCAACACATTTTTTCCCTCTTGCACTTGATACGCATACTATTCTTCCCCCACCCGAAACAATCCAACTAGAACTTGGTGAAACGCGCACTACAAAAGGTGGCGCAATTCACATATCATTTGGCACAGAAATTGATATGGAAAATTTCGAAGGTAGTGATATAAGGGAAAAAAGCGAAAGAAGGATCGCGCGAGCTGCCTCCATTTGGAAAAAGGTCTGCTCGATGTACTAAGATCCTTATAACTAACAAAAGGAATCTTATGCATATCTGGAAAAAAGTCTCAATTACCCTCACTGTTTTATCAACATGCCTATTTGCTGATACGCAATTACAATCCTATGAGGTTATTCCAGATCAAAACGTCTTAGAAATTGCAACGCCTTCCCTTCAAAAACAACAAACTTTAAAAATTAGACTCTCGAATGGATTAGAAGCGCTCCTTATTTCTGATCCAAGTATTGATAAATCAGCATGCGCAATGGCGGTTGGTGTTGGATCATGGGCAGATCCCAAACAGTACCCTGGAATGGCACATTTTTTAGAACACATGCTTTTTATGGGAACAAAACCCTATCCCGAGGAAGCAATGTTCCAAAAATATGTCTCCGATCACGGTGGATCTATGAACGCTTATACAAGTTCGGAAGAAACCGTCTATATGTTTTCCATTGACAATGAAAATTTTGCTCCTTGTTTAGATCAATTCGCTCATTTTTTTATCGATCCATTACTTGACGCATCTTCCGTAAGTCGTGAGTTAAAGGCGGTTGATCAGGAGTACGACAAGAATAAAGAACACGACTTTTGGCGAGCTCACATGATTTTTAAAAAACTTGGAAATCAAGATCATCCCAATTCTCAGTTCTCAATAGGCTCAGCTGAAACCCTAGGAAAAATCCCACTATCTGAACTACGCAATTGGTTTGAAACCTATTATGTAGCAAAAAATATGCACCTGGTTGTCTATTCCTCTCACCCGATGGAAACTCTTGTAAAACACGTAACAGCGGACTTTCAGTCAATTTCCCAAAACGATGTAGCCTATATTCCACAAACAGACACCCTTTTATCAGACGAGCTTAAAAACCACATGGTTGTTGTAAAACCCATACAAGACCTAAAGATATTAGAGTTGTCCTTTGAACTTCCAATGTTTGCATCTGAGATGCAAG
>JAJFMG010000140.1 GCA_021772295.1 Chlamydiota bacterium
GTGCAAACATATGTCGATAAGTAAGGTGAAACCTCTAGGAAATCGGATTCTTATCAAGCGGAGCAATGCAAAAACAACCCAAGGTGGGATTATCCTACCTGATTCTGCGCAAGAAAAACCAAAAGAGGGAGATGTAGTTGCAACTGGCGCTGGCGCAACTGATGAAAATGGACAAATCACACCTATGGAAGTCACTGTCGGTGATAAAGTTCTCTATTCTGCTTATTCAGGTGTGGAAGTAAAAACTGATGAAGAAAACACAGAATATCTGATTCTATCTGAAGATGATGTGCTAGCTGTCATAAACTAATCGATAAAAAGGAGATAATACCCATGGCTAAAATGTTAGAGTTTAATGAAAAAGCGCTAAAGGCGATTTTACAGGGAGTTAACACCCTTGCAAAAGCTGTAATTGTAACCCTTGGACCAAAAGGGCGAAATGTTGTCATTAATAAAGGTTTTGGATCACCTCTATCTACTAAAGATGGTGTGACTGTTGCTAAAGAAATCGTACTCAAAGATAAATTCGAAAATATTGGTGCGCAGCTTGTAAAAGAAGCTTCTTCCAAAACTGCTGATATCGCAGGTGATGGAACGACTACCGCGATAGTACTCGCTAAATGCATTTATGAAGAAGGAATTAAAAATGTAATTGCTGGCGCAAATCCTATGATTGTAAAACGAGGGATTGAGAAAAGTGTAGCTACGATGACTGAGGCTTTAGAAAAGCTTGCTAAATCTGTAACAAGTCATGACGAGATTAAACAAATTGCGACGATTTCAGCGAACAATGATCCTGAAATCGGTTCTATTATTGCAAATGCAATGGAAAAAGTGGGAAGAGATGGAACCGTATCTATTGGAGATGCAAAAGGGATAGAAACAACGCTTGATGTTGTAGAAGGCATGCAATTTGATAAGGGCTATCTTTCACCCTATTTTGTAACAAATGCTGAGAAAATGAGTGTTGAGCTTGAAAATGCATCCATTCTTATTACAGATAAAAAATTGTCATCTGCGCAGGAGCTTGTGCCGTTTTTAGAAAAGACTATGGAAGCAAATGGATCTAAGCCACTTCTAATTATTGCAGAAGATATTGATTCAGAAGCCCTCGCAACGCTTGTTGTAAACAAGTTAAAAGCTGGACTAAATGTTTGCGCAGTAAAAGCGCCTGCATTTGGAGATCGTAGAAAAGCAATCTTACAGGATATTGCTATTCTAACAGGCGCAACAGTTGTATCTGAAGAGATTGGTTTAGATCTTAAAGAAGTCGGTGTGGAAGTGCTAGGTAACGCAAAGAAAATCTCTGTTGAAAAAGAAGCTACAACCATAGTTGATGGCAATGGAGACAAAGAGCAAATTGCTAAGCGTTCTTCCCAGATCAAAAATGAGATCAAAACAACAACTTCTGATTATGATAAAAAGAACCTAGAAGAAAGGCTTGCAAAGCTTTCTGGCGGCGTTGCTGTTGTAAATGTTGGTGCTGCTACAGAAGCTGAGCTTAATGAGAAAAAAGCTCGCGTCGAAGATGCGCTTCATGCAACAAGAGCTGCTGTTCTCGAAGGAATTGTTCCAGGTGGAGGCGTAGCGCTTCTTCGGGCTGTAAAAGAGCTTGATAAGTTAAAGCTTGAAGGTGATGAAGCTATCGGTCAGAAGATTGTTCGAAAAGCTGCGTTTGCTCCTATTATAGCTATTGCAGATAACTGTGGAGAGCAGGGTAACCTAATTGCTGAGAAGGTCTTTGCATTAGAGGGAAATATGGGATACAACGGCCTTACATCAGAAATGACAGATATGATTAAAGCAGGTGTTATTGACCCAGTGCTTGTAACTAAAAGCGCTCTTAAAAATGCATCTTCTATCTCAGGGCTTCTTATCACAATCGCATGTATGATTACCGATAAGCCAGAGGCTAAGAGCGATGCTGCTCCTATGGGTGGAATGCCTGGTATGGGTGGCATGGGCGGAATGCCAGGAATGGGGATGATGTAAATCTCTATTTGCTTTCTAAAGAAAAAAGGCCCTTTTTAAGGGCCTTTTTTTATTGGAATATTATGCTAAGATGGTGTTGATTGCGCTCTCTATTTTTTCATGAAAATTCTTTGAATCTATTCGTTTTAATGATTCACTATACTCATTACTTTGGTTAAATCCAGCCCTGTTAGATGGATCTTGCGTTACAGGTGGGAATATCTTGCTATTATCGAGCATAGATTTTATTACAGGCAGGGCAAGGAATTCAACTGTCTGCTGCTGGCTGAGTCTCTGATCAACTAGCATTTTTAAATAAGTCGTTTTCAAAGCAATTGCAGAAGGTTTGTATCCTTCTAAAAATTTTGCAATTGTTCCAAAGATCTTATAAGGTTTGAATTCCGAGTATGGGTTGTGGATTGCACTTAGCAAGGTTTCTGCAGTTCTGGGAGGGTTTGCTGCAAAAACATCTCTTGCAATTGAACTTGCAAGAGATTCGTCAAAAAAGCTTTTAAAGTAGTTTTCTAATACTTCTTGTCTGCTGGCTAGCTCTTCATCTGTTAAAAATAATTTATCTATAGATTCTGTAGAAGAAGACATGGGAAGTGTTGAGGTACCTGAGCTTGGTGAATCTGGAGGAGTGTTTGCTCCCGAGGGTAGCTGGGATGCGCCCTCAACTAAAGGGTTGCTTTTCTTTCCCCAACGGCCTCTAGCGCGTCTACTTATATTCCCTTGGGCCGTTTGGATTTTGGTTGCTGTTGTTTTTTCAGAAAGGAATTGGTCGATTTCCTTCGTTAAGGAACCAATTGCCTCTAGAATAACCGTGTTAACTTGATTATCATCACTAACCGTTGATTCGAAATCAATTTTAGCAGATAAAAGATCACTTTTATCGGTTTGTGTAGTAAGCAAATCGATTGCTTTATCATGTATTGTGCTTGTAAATTTTGCAACTACCTCTTCTAATAAGTGGTTGCAATATTTTGCTACTAGCAATTCAAGTAACTTATTCTCAATCTTGGTGGATGACAGAGGCTTTATAGTTGTTGTTTTAATAGCCTTTCGAAGTGCATCATCTAAGTTAACTGTGAGGGCTGGGGATAGACTAACAAGATTTAGATACACCGATTCTTTCAGTAATTCACTTTGAACATTTGGTGTTAGTAGAAGCTTGCCAACAAAGTCATTTTCTAAACCTTCATTTATTAAAAATGCTTTTGTGAGTGATTCACCTTTGTCTCTCATAAATGCTGTAACGTGAGCATCTACTATTTTTTTATTTTCGCCAGAGTTGATTCGTTGATTTTCTTTAGAAATAGTATTACCTAATCGAAGCGGAATCGCTTCAGGTAAAATCTCTTCGCTGTCTATGATTTTTTGTATGTGATCTTCCTTTATAAGTTCACTAGTATCAGATTCGGATAAACCCTTTTCTTTAAAAATATTCTCTAGCTGTTTTGTTTTTCTGTGCTTTGTACTTAAGGGGCAATCATCTAAAAAAGATACAATATTATTGTGATAATTCTCTATTTTAAATAGAGGTACATTTTCTTTTCTATTCCCAGTATTGTCAAGTATCTCAACGGAAATGTTTGTACCTTGTAAAAAGAGAACTGCTGGTGCACCAAGAGACCCTTGAGGTTTTGACATTTCCTCTGTGATAAGTTCACAAAGACCTACATCCCCATTATGAAACTGTAGAATGTAGCCTTTAAGGAATTCTTTTCGATTATTTTTTTCGCTTGCAACAGGATTCGTAAGGTCGACAACATTTTGTGGACTGATGGTTCGTTCCGCAGTAGTTACTTGCTCAACATTTTGTGGACTGATGGTTCGTTCTGCAGTAGTTGCTTGTTCGTTATCTATGGAGGATAAGGTGGTTAGTGCAACCTCGTCAACTTTAGTTGCAAGCCTATAGAGTAGATAGAGGCCAACTGGGAAGATAGCAACTCCTAAGAATATGAGTCCAATCGTTTTCAAACCATTTAGATAATGGTTTTCCTGTGTATAATTCGTTTCTCCTGTCTCATGATTGGTAGTTCGACCCAAACCTGCTGGGTCATAAAAGTGTAAGCCAGCCATATTATCACCTATTTTTTATTATCCTATATAATTATAATACCATATTTTATATTTAATTAGTATAGAATAAAATATTTATTATTATAAATTTATATAATAATTATAGGTTTTTTGTAATTGTTAAGGCGCACCAAGGGTGCATAGAATGGATTGTTTTGTTGCAGGTCTTTAATAAACAGTTGGATAGGTATTCATCTAATTTTTCTTCTAATATTCCAGAAATAATCCAATTAGCCTCCATATTTTGGAGTTTGGGATAGGCTTTAAATACCTCTGATTGTTCATGAGGAAGCATATTAAGTAGAAAAATCACATCTTCTTGATAATAAATGATTTCTGGAAGTTTAGCTAAGTATTGAACTTCTAGATTGTTTTGAATAGCATTTTTTTGAGCTAGATTGATAGCTTGTGGATCAATATCGACTCCGATGACATTTTTTGCTCCCAGCGCCTTAGCAGCAAGTGAAAGGATCCCAGAACCAGAACCAATATCGACTACTGTTTTATTACAAATATCTGGGGTAAAAAGTTTTAACATGAGTTGAGTGGTTTCATGGGAGAGATCTCCAAATGCCTGACCAGGAATTAAAGACAGGTGTGTGGTATTAGAGCCAAATAGTTCAATATTTGGGATAAAGTCTCTAAGATTGACTTGAATAAGCCCATCTTTCATAGAGGGAGAGAACAAAGCTGCTTGGTTTCCCCAATCATTTGTAGGATGGCTAAGAAATGTAACATTCTGAGAAGGAGGAACAATGGTACTTCCATGAAACGCTCCAATATAGAGCTTAGAGTCTTCTTCAATAGTATATAGATCTACAAAGCCATTTTGTAATAGCTCATTTTCTGCTAGCTTTTGAGTACTGGTCACAGCAAAGTAATAACAAATCATAACGTAATTATCGTATCTTTGAGCTGAAAAGCCAATAAAAGATCTGATTATAGCCGGAATTTCCTAAAAACACATGGTTTTTAGAAAATATCGGCAAAAAAATGAAGATAATGTCTAAAGAGGTGAAAGGAAGGAATTTCAACTATGGGCATAGTGGATATACAATTGTTGGTACAGTAAGTTATCATCCGTTGATACGTTCCTTGGAGGTAAATATGAAGATAAAAAAACTATCGAAGCATGGAAATAGTTATGCCCTCATGATTGATAAGGCTATTTCAGAAGGCACTCTTTTAGAACTCAGTGCACCAGACGGTTTAAAATTAGTTTTAACTCCTATTGAAGATAAAAACCGGAAGCGCCTTTCTGAAGCATTAAAATATGAAAAATTTATTTTTTGTCTCTTAGTGATGTTTTACAAATTCATTGTAATCAAGTATTAGAATTTAGTGATAAGAGAGATATTAGAGATGAAGAATTACTCATTTGCTCTGTTTACCTTTCAAAGCAAAGCTGCTGCATATCTTT
>JAJFMG010000015.1 GCA_021772295.1 Chlamydiota bacterium
ATTTGCAAAATATTAGTTATGCCTCACATGAATCTGCAATCTTTGCTGATCAATGTATGGAGATGATTTCTTACTATGCCATTCTATCCTCTTCTCTCCTTGCTAAAGAGCGTGGCACATACCCAAGCTATGATGGTTCTAAATGGCAAAGAGGACTTCTTCCTATTGACACTATCGATCTTTTAGAAAAAGAGCGTGGACTTCCGATTAAAATTGATCGAGACACCCATCTTGATTGGAATATTGTTAGAAAAACTGTCCAAGAAAATGGAATGAGAAATTGCAATACTATGGCAATTGCGCCAACAGCTACCATTGCCAATATTATTGGAGTTACCTCATCGGTAGAACCAACCTATAAACATCTTTTTGCTAAATCAAACCTATCTGGTGAATTTACGGTTATCAATACCTACTTAGTTGATGAGCTTAAAAAAAGAAATCTCTGGAATGAGCAACTTGTAGATGACCTTAAATACTTCGATGGATCCATTGCAGAAATTGAAACTATTCCAGAAGATATTAAACAAACCTTTTTGACAGCGTTTGAAATTGAGCCAGATTGGATAATTGCATGCGCTGCAAAAAGACAAAAATGGATTGACATGGGTCAATCTTTAAATCTATATCTATCTGAACCAAGCGGCAAAAAAATGCATAATATGTATATGCTTGCTTGGGAGAAAGGATTAAAAACTACATACTATCTTAGATCTCTTGGAGCTACCCAAATCGAGAAGTCAACAACTGACATCAATAAAAGGGGGCTACAACCTAAATGGATGAAAAGTGAATCCCCTTCATCAAGAGTGCAAGTAAATCGAGACAAGCCGGCCCCAAGTTGCAACCTGGAAGAAGGTTGTGAGAGTTGTCAATAGTTAAAAAAGAGGTAAAAAAATGGATAATAACGAATCAAAACGAGTCAAAGTCAGTGATAAAAGACTAATTAATTGTACAACAGTTGATGTAAACCAACTGATGCCACTCAAATATCACTGGGCATGGGAGCACTATCTCAATGGCTGCGCAAATCATTGGATGCCAAGTGAAGTTTCCATGGCAAAGGATATTGAACTTTGGAAGTCCAATACACTCTCTAAGGATGAGAAAAGACTCATCATGAGAAATCTGGGTTTTTTTAGCACGGCTGAAAGTATTGTTGCAAACAACATTACCCTTGCAATTTTCAAATTTGTAACAAATCCAGAAGCGCGCCAATATCTTCTTAGACAAGCTTTTGAAGAAGCTATTCACACACACACTTTTCACTATATTGTAGAGTCTCTCTCCTTAGATCAAGGAGAGGTTTTCAACATGTATAACGAGGTGAATGCTATCAATGAGAAAGACGCCTTTGAAATGCGCCTTACCCAAGATATTTTACAAGAAGACTTTTCTACTAAAACTTTTGAAGGTGCTCAAAAATTCTTAGAAAACCTCATTGGGTTTTATATCATTATGGAAGGAATATTTTTCTATAGTGGTTTTGCAATGATCCTTTCTTTCCATCGTCAAAATAAAATGACGGGAATTGGAGAGCAATTCCAGTACATTCTCCGTGATGAAACTATCCACCTTAATTTTGGCATTGACCTAATTAATGGTATCAAAGAAGAAAATCCTGAGCTTTGGACTCAGGAGTTTCAAACCAAAATGATCAACCTCATTAAAGAAGCAGTCGAACTTGAAATCAAGTACGCAGAAGATTGTCTACCAACTGGAATTCTAGGGCTTACAGCTCCAATGTTCAGAGAATACACTCGATATATTGCTGATCGAAGACTTGAAAGAATCGGCCTTCCAGCTCAGTATAATGCTAAAAATCCATTTCCGTGGATGAGTGAGACCATTGATCTTGGGAAAGAGAAAAACTTCTTTGAAACAAGGGTCAATGAATACCAATCAGCATCATCACTGGATTGGAACTAAATAACCTCTTCTATTAAAGGCCGGAATATCTCCGGCCTTTTTTTGTCTAATTTTCACATGTAATCTAACAATTAGTTGCTCATTAATCAAATTAGTTTTCTACCAAGCACAGTTCAGCGCACTTATATTACACACTTGGAAAGAACGATGTAAAACCTTAGAATATTTCTACGTAAACAAGGATATGCAATGAAGCTCAAAGATACAGTAAAAACTCTCGGATACGAAATTGTAAAAGACATCAAACTAGAAGAAATCCATGCTCGTTACTATGAGCTAAAACACATCAAAACTTCTGCTAAAGTCGTCCATATCGCAAATGATGATCCAGAAAATGTCTTTTGCTTATCATTTAGAACTTACCCTGAGAGCTCTGATGGAGTTGCTCATATATTAGAGCATACTGTTCTTTGTGGATCAAAAAACTTTCCAGTCAAAGATCCATTTTTCTCGATGAATCGAAGATCACTCAATACCTTTATGAACGCCTTTACCGGATCTGATTTTACCTGCTACCCTGCAAGTTCTCAAATTGAAAAAGACTTTTACAACCTTTTAGATGTCTATCTAGATGCTGCTTTTTATCCAGAGCTTAAAAAGCTCAGCTTCTTGCAAGAAGGACATCGGTTAGAATACACTGATCCCGACAACTCCTCTTCTGATCTAATCTATAAAGGCATTGTCTTTAATGAAATGAAGGGAAGCTTAACCTCAGCGGATTCTAGACTTTGGCAAGGGATTTTAGAAAATCTTTTACCAGATACAATCTACGCAAACAACTCTGGCGGAGACCCTAAAGACATTCCAAATTTGACCTATGAGCAGTTTGTTGATTTTCATAAAAAGTACTATCACCCAAGCCAATGTCTATTTTATTTTTATGGCAATCTGCCTTTAGAAAAGCACCTTGCTTTTCTAAATAAAAGAGTCTTAGATAATACCTTAAAAGCCGAGCCCCTCGCTCCCCTTTTGATGCAACCAAGATTCAAAGCGCCAAAAAAAATAGTGGATCATTACCCTTGCATGGATAAAAAAGATGCGCACCCGATTCATACTATTACTTTCTTAACAGAAAGCCTTCTAAACCAAGAAGAGCTCCTAGGTCTTTCCGTTTTAGAGCACATGTTAATGGGATCAGATGGAGCTCCTTTGAAAAGAGCTTTATTAGAGTCACACCTGGTAAGACAAACAGATGCTTTTATTGATCTTGATATGAATGAGGTCCCAATCGCTTTTGTATCTAAAGGATGCACAGAAAATGATCCATCAACTCTTGAAAACGTCTTTTTTGCAGCGCTCAAAAGAATAGCAAAGCAAGGTTTTACTAAAGAACAAATTGATAGCGCTATTCATCGATTAGAATTTTCGAAACTTGAAATCACGGGCAATTATGGTCCCTATGGACTTACTCTGTTTATGAGAGCTGGTATCCCTGCGCAACATGGGGTGCCTATTGAAGATTCACTCTCTATTTATTCCCATTTCAAAAAACTTCATGAAAAAGACAAAAATTATTTCTCATCACTTATCCAAAAATACTTTTTGGATAATCCCCACTGCCTTATCTATACCATGCTTCCCGATGAAGAACTTGGAAAAAAGGAATTTTTAGATGAAAAAATCAAACTCCAAGAAATCCAAGTAAACTTATCAGAAAAAGAAAAGCTGCAAATCATTAGCTCTTCAAAAAAACTCAAACAATTTCAACAAAAACAAGATAAAGAGTCTCTCGATTGCCTTCCTAAGCTTGAAAAGTCTGATATCCCAAAAAAAGTAAATGAATATCCCCTAGTAAAGAGTTCATGCAAAAATCTTACCATCTATCATGCAAATAACTTTACCAATCACATCCTCTATTTAGAAGTCCTATTTGATTTACCAAAATTAACAGAGGAAGAGTTGCTACTAACCCCTCTTTTTACAAGCCTTATCACTGAACTTGGAACAAAGAAAAGATCATTTGATCAAAACTTGAATTTGATCCAAGAGTATACTGGGGGAGTAGCTGCAAGCGTGTCTCTCTATCCTCAGCATGACAATCCAGATATGTGCAAACCAACAATTAGTATAAAAGGTAAAGCGCTAGATCGAAACATTGAAAAGTTCATCTCCCTTGTTTCTGACTTTTTAACGCAGCCCAGATTCGATGAAAAAAATCGAATCAAGGAACTTATTTTACAAATGCATGTTGGACTAGAACAAAGCGTGCAACAAAACCCAATGGGATATGCGATTAAAAAATCAATGGCCCATAACTCTGTTACATCTGCTATCAATGAAAAATGGAACGGTCTTACTCATTTTCAATATATTTCAAACCTTAAAAAAGATCTTTTTGATGAGCCAAACAAAGAAGAGAATCTAAATAACTTCATCAAAAAACTTATCGATTTCAAAAACAAAGTTCTTCACCTAAGCGCTCCAACAGTAATTGTATCTTGTGATAGAGACACCTTTCAAATCCTAGAGAAAAATACTTTTTTCTCACTAAGTTCTCTAAAAGAAAAAAACTATACTCCTTGGCAATTTTCATTTCTAACTACTGCAAATACAAGCGAAATCAGAGAAATTGCCTCCCCAATTGCATTTAATGCTCTCAGTTGCCAAATCAAAGACATTGATCCTAAAACATCCGCGGCAATTACTTTAGCGACTAATATCTTTGATAATACAACTCTCCATCCTAAAATCAGAGAACAAGGCGGAGCCTACGGATCGGGTTCAAATTTTTCAAGAATGTCTCAAACATTCTATTTTTATTCTTACCGAGATCCTCATATCAGCGCTACTGTATCAGCATTTTCAGAAGCAGTTACGCAAGTAATCAATGGAAATTTCACAGAGCAAGATCTTCAGGAAGCTATCTTTGGCCTGATACAAAACTTAGATAGCCCCATAGCTCCAGGATCTAGAGGTATGGTTGCCTATTCTTATCTTCGAACTGGCAAATCCTTGCAAAAAAGACAAGAGTACCGAGACGCAGCCTTGTCGATCACAACAAAAGATATTCAAAACGCCATAAAAAACTATCTTCCGGATGCATTAAAAAGTAAAACTTTTGTGAGCTTTTGTGGAAAGGAACTTTTTTCGAAAGAAAAAAACGCACTAGAAAACCAAAATCTGACTCTCATAGTCAAAAACATCCACGCAAAATAAGCGCGGAATTTTTCTACAAAACCCTCTTCAATGTCTTGAGTTTTTTTGCCATGATTGGCAATATCAAATTCTCTTAATATAGATATAAACTGGAGAATTTTTGGAATGAAAATCAAATATCACAAAATCACAGCATTACTACTTGCGCTGTGCATTACTACATCAAGTTTTGCAAATGTTTTCTCTTCAGAGAAAGACTCCTCTTTATCAGCTGCAAGAGCTTTTTCAAATGCTTTTGTAGCAGCTGCAAAAATGGCAACACCTGCTGTTGTCTTTATTAAAGCAGAGATATCCCCTGACATGGGATATCAATATGACAATCAAGATCCAAATGATCCCTTTGGTGATGAATTTTTCAACAAATTTTTCGGGGGACCACCTCGAGGACGCAATCGAAATCCGCAACCTCAAGTTGCTACAGGCTCTGGATTCTTTTTGTCAAAAGATGGCTATATTATGACTAACTACCACGTAGTTAAAAATGCAAAAAAAATATATATCACAACCTCTAATGGGAAAAACAAAGAACTCAATGCTGTTATTGTTGGCGGTGATCCACAAACTGATCTTGCAGTATTAAAAATCGACGATGATGAAAGTCCTGAAGACTTTCCTTTTCTAGAGTTTGGTAACTCAGAAGATCTCCAAGTTGGAGAGTGGGTTATTGCCGTTGGAAACCCTTTTCAACTCGAATCAACAGTTACAGCTGGGGTAATCTCAGCTAAAGGTCGACAAGATCTTCAAATCAATGATTTAGAAGACTTTATCCAAACTGACGCCGCTGTAAATCCTGGTAACTCAGGTGGCCCTCTAATGGATTTAGAGGGAAAAGTGATTGGAGTAAATACCGCTATTGTTTCGAAATCTGGTGGATATATGGGGATTAGTTTTGCAGTGCCATCCGACATTGCTAAAAACATCTATAAGCAAGTCGTTGAAACTGGCTCTGTTTCTAGAGGATTTTTAGGAGTATCTCTACAACCTATAGATAAAGAGCTTGCAGAAGCCTTCGAACTAAAAGGCACTGAGGGCGCACTTATTGCAGATGTTGTTCCTGACTCCCCTGCTGAAAAAGCAGGACTCAAAACAGGAGATATCGTAATTGCATTAAATAGAACTCCCATTAAATCAGCAGCACACCTAAGAAATGATGTTATGCTATTGGAGCCTGGTACTAAAATCACACTTACGATTCTTAGGGACCATAAAGAGAAAAAGATCAATGTGAAGCTCGGAAATATTAAAGACCACAAAGCAGGAGCCTACTCTGAAATTGCTGAAAAAATTGGTTTTTCTATTGAAAACATCACACCCGAAACCATTAAAAATTACCATTTAGACCCAAAAGAGCAAGGTGTAATTATTAATGATGTGAAAAAAGGTTCTATGGCCTACCGAGCTGGACTTAAACCCGGCTTTTTAATTATGGCTGTAAACCATCAAAAAATTGTGGATACAACCGAATTTAATGAAGCCTTAGAAAACACAGGTGCATCTAATAGAGCTCTTCTTCTTGTAAAACAAGGAGACTCCGTTCGTTTTTATTCATTTAAAGTAAATTAATCCTTTGAGGGCCACCCTGTGGCCCTTTTTTCTTTCTCTAATCCCCTCTTTTTTTCTATAGTACTCTTAAATAAAACATTCAGGTAATTATTATGGCAGCTACCAAAAGGCAACTGATATAGTGGCTACATTTAGTAACTAACCAAATAATAATATTTTAAGATTAAACGAGCAGTTCAAAACACTTACAATCGCAAGTATAGAAACGCAGCTGCGAAATCCAAATCTGAAACGAATAGAGAAGCTCTAATAAAGAGCATCTATGATGAAATAACAAGTCACCTTATGGTTATTCAAAAGAGCCTAAATGATGCACAAGATAGTATTGCGATTATTACAATCAAGAAGACCTTCAAAGAGTCAAAATAACACTTCATTCTAAACTCTATTGCCACGAACAGAATGAAAATGCGCGGCTTCTTATCAGACGGCTGTCCTCAAGCTCGTATAAAACAAGCCCTAGTAGCTCTTCGATATCAAGAAACAGTCCTGTTGATTTTTCAAATTATCAAAAAGAAAATTCTACTTACATAGGAATTCCCCAGCAAATAATTGGAGTCAAAAAACAAATTAAAACTATGAGCAAAAAAGATCTGCTAGGCATCTTAAGAACAATAAAAACAAATTACTTTTCTATTCTCTCGCACTTAAGGATACGGTGTTAATCCATACCATTTGGCCTTCTAAAGGTAATGTAGACATTGTCTATGAAAGCGCTCTGAGTAAATTAAGGGAATCAAGCTGAACTACGGGCCCGTTTGTGGTCCAGCTGTAAAGGCAACGTTACTTGTAATCCCATTGTCATTTACGTTTCCAGTTGTTAACGCATAGTTTACAAAATAGTCATCATAAATAGGCGTAGTATCTGGATCAGAATTACTGGTTTTGTACCCCTTTCCAGACATATACCAAAGCGCTTTTGCAGATCTAGATGTAATTTTCATATTCACTAAGGCGGCATCTTTTAGTGTATTATATAAATTTTGCTGCGCAGTAGATAGTGTGACAGCTGGATCATTCAAGATCGCATTTGCATAGTAAAACGCTCCGACAAGTGAGTTGTAATTTTCACAGACACTCTCTATATTTCTACCTATTGGTAAAAAAAGTCCAGGGCTCGTAGGGCTTATAATTGAAGCTGGATCAATATATGGGGTGCCAGCAGCTGATCCATGCCCTTCCCAAATATTGATCCCCCTCATAAATGGAAAACCACCTGTATCAATAATCGGATTTAAAATATCCCTCCAAATAAGATCGATATAATGCCTCATTAAATAGAGATTACCATCAGCGCCCAGTATTTGTTGGTTAATAAACGCTCCATCAGTTCCATAATTTTGATCCCAAAGAATTACAACTGCTGCCGCTTGTAAAAAATACCCATACTGCAAAATATGATCATTGTAAATCGGGTTCCCAAAATCGACTCCAGATCCTTCATTACTTTGCTGCTCAAATCCCAAAGTGTTTAGGTAAGGAGGAACGGGATTGTTAGCCGTTGGCACTTGAAACAAAGGATCTCCATAAGAGCATAAACCTTGATTTGTTCCATCAGCAACATAATGATCCACATTGGGTGGTTTGATAATCAAAAAGTCAATAAGAACTCTTTTGACATAGTCTATAATGGGTTGAGTAGCGGCTACAATGTCAGCATTACTAATCGACTGATCTTCTAGATATGCAGCCATAAAATTTGCTGTCATAGCAAGTTGAAAAATCACTTTACCAGTCCCATAGAGTTGTAAAAATCCACTTGGATCTTGAAAGAGTGG
>JAJFMG010000141.1 GCA_021772295.1 Chlamydiota bacterium
TCTTATTCAAATCTTTACCTAACCCCCTCAAACCATTTTTATCTTAAACCACGCTCTGAGATTATTTTTAAACACTTAATTACTAGCTGCTTAAGATTTTTTTTCTATGAAGACAGCTTATTATCCTGTTTTTTCCATATACTCCCTCTATATTTGACATGAGATGTTATGAACAATTTTCCCACACTGCGATGTTCACCTTTATACTGTTATTTTTCTTAGAACTTCCTTATATTCAAACGAGAAGAATGAAGAGCTGGAGAAAACATTGGCATATCAATTACGAAAATCAAAACAGGTTTTATTTTCTGCATGGAAACTTTATAAAAAAAAAGAAAGTAAACTTCCCAGCGACCTTAAAAGCCATGGAAAACAGCTCTTTGAAAAACTCCAAGAGGACATACTAGAAAAGAATCGTGAAAGTGCTTCAACAACAGCGCACCAAGTCGAGGAATTTTCTCGTAAGTATTTAAAAAAAGCAACACCGAGAAGAGTGTGGGATTTTATTTTTGCTTTAGCCGTGGCACTTTTTTTTGCAATTTTAATTAGACAAGTCTGGTTCGAACTCTATGAAATTCCAACAGGCTCTATGCGCCCAACTCTCGAAGAAAAAGACCGACTACTTGTCTCCAAAACAACTTTTGGCATCAACTATCCTTTACGAGCAAAGCACATCCTATTTGATGATTCCCTTGTACAAAGGAATGGAATCTTTATATTTACAGGGAAAAATATGGATATCTACGATGTTGACACCCTCTATTTCTATATCTTTCCTGGAAAAAAACTCTATATTAAAAGGTTGCTTGGAAAACCAGGTGACACTCTTTATTTCTATGGGGGACAGATTTATGGAATGGATAAAGAAGGCAATGACATCACAAAAGATCTTCAATTAGAGCGCCTGAGTAAAATTGCGCATGTTCCTTTTATCTATTTCGAAGGTAAAGCGCTTACTCCAAGTGTTCCTACAAATGGAATATTTTCCCCTGTTATCATTAAACAAATGAACGAACCTGTTGCCAAGATGTATGTATCTTCATACAACAAAATCTTTGGTGAAATGCTACCAGTCTCACCATGTAAAACAGCGCCCAAGGAATATTTTGACCTATGGGGATTTAAAAATTATAGCTTCGTAAGACTTTTACCCAAAGATCTTGCAAAATCTTTTAGCGGCAAAACTTTTTCAGAATATGAAAATTCCGACTATGTACTAGAAATCACACATCACCCTAGCTTGAAAAATGCAACACTTGAGAAAGATCTTTACGGAAGATTGAGACCCACTCTCGGAAAAAGTTATTCTTATTTACCTCTCACAAATGAGCAACTTAAAACCATGTTCCAAAATCTTTACACGGCAAGATTCATTGTTAAAAATGGTTACGCTACAAGATATGGCTCTTCGCAAAGTAAGAATAAAACACCTCTTTATTCACCAAGACTACCTGGCATTCCAGATGGAACATATGAGTTTTATTATGGAAAAGCCTACCAAATTCACTTCGGAGGCATTCGAAAAGAATTATCAAAAACACACCCCATTTATACTTTCGATAGTAAAAGGCTTTATCTGCTTTTCAACTTAGGAATTGAATTTGATACACGTTTCTTGCCCACATCCAAAAAACAAATTCTTACCCCTTCAAGATATGCATATTTCAAAAATCAAGATCTCTGCTATTTAGATGCAGCAATTGTCTATAAAGACGATCCGAACCTTATTACTTTCACTGAAGAAGAAAAGCAAAAACAAGAGTCTTCTAAAAGTTATCAACCATACTACCCCTTTGTTGATGAAGGACCACCTCTTCTAGAAAATGGGTCGCTTGATAAAAACCTTATTCAAAAAAATGGTCTAGTCATCCCTGATAAACATTACCTAGCCCTTGGTGATAACTACGCCATGAGCTCTGATAGTAGGGACTTTGGATTAGTGCCTCAGGGAAATATCCGCGGCGCACCAAGTTTTATTTTCTGGCCTATTGGTGATCGAATGGGAGCATTAAATCAACCCAACTATCCTTGGTTCAACATTGGTCGAGCAATCATTTGGCTAATTGCTCTGATCTGCTTTATCTTTTGGAAAATCTACCTAAGTAAGATCCATCAATTCCCGATTAAAGAATTAGAAAAGAAAGAGGATTAATCCTCTTTCTTTTTAATAGATATCGTTGCTAGATTGCCATTAAGATCGACCTTATCACCATCACATGTAGCAAAACTTACCTTTACGGCTAAGATTTCATGGCATATGAATTCTTTGTGACGATCAAAGGCATTTTTAATGACATCTGTTGTATCTATAGTAACAAATACTCGATCAGTCACTTCGAAACCATTGCTTCTTCTAAGAGTATTGATCTTATTAATAATTTCTCTCGCATGTCCCTCAACAATTAAATCTGGATTGAGTTTTGTTTCTAAGCAGACACTTACATTATTTTCTGTCATAGCTGCAACGTCGTCTAAAACAACTTTAGTAATTTCCACATCCTCTAAAGTAAGGGTATGAGGTTTGTCACCAAGTGTAATCAAAAGTTCTCCTGTTTTTTGCAAGGTCTGCAATGAAGAATTCTCTAAAGCATCTATCACCCCTTTTGCTTCTTTCATAAGAGGTCCAACTTTTTTACCAAGAACCCTAAAGTTTGGTTTAATCACATACTGCACAAACTTGGCTTCGTCATTTTCAAAGGCAAGTTTTTTGACATTCAATTCTTCTTGGATAAGAGTCTCATGCTTGCGTAACCTGTGTAGAACTTTTTCATCTTTAGAAATAATATGAGTGAGACCAAGCGGTTGACGAACCTTTAATTTATGCTCTTTACGAAGAGCATGTCCCATTGATACCACCTGCTGTACAAGTTCCATCTCAAGTTCTAATTCTTCGTCTCTTATATTTATATCATATACTGGAAAATCGCAAAGGTGAACAGACTCTGCGCTGCTTTCACATTTAAGTCTTTGATAAATATCCTCACTCATAAATGGTACAAATGGCGCTGCTATTTTAGATAGTGTCATTAGTACATAGTAAAGGGTTGCAAATGCTTCTTTGCGATCTAGAGAATCTTCCTCTGCCCAAAATCTTGTTCTCGATCTTCGGATATACCAATTGGTAAGCTCTTCAATAAAGGCAACAAATGGATCAACGGCTTTAGAAAGTTGATAGCCATCCATTCCCTTCTCAACTTCAGAAATTAATCTTTGCAACCTCGATAATATCCATCGATCAATATCCCTTGTAGATTGCAAAACATCCTGATTTGGCCTCCAGTCATATATCTTGGCATATGTAGACAAGAACACATAACTATTCCATAGAGGAATTAAAAACTGCCTTAGAACAACTTCGACGCCTCTTTCTGAAAATCGCAAATCTTCTCCATAAACAGCTGGAGAGTGAAGCAAAAATAAACGAACAGCGTCAGCGCCGTATTTTTCGATGACAAGCTCAACCGGCGGATAATTTTTTAACTTCTTGGACATCTTAGTACCATCTTCAGCTAAGATAATTCCATTTACAATTACGTTTTGGAAAGCCGGCTTATTAAACAGGGCAACAGATAAAATATTGAGTGTGTAGAACCACCCCCTTGTTTGATCAAGACCTTCTGCAATGAAATCTGCAGGAAAGGTTTCCATTGTAAATTTTTCATTTTCAAAAGGATAATGATTTTGTGCATAAGGCATTGAACCTGATTCAAACCAGCAATCAAAAACCTCTTTGACTCGAGTATACACTTTCCCATTCGCTTCAAATGTCAAATCATCAATGAAATGTCTATGTAGATCCTCTATCTTACTCCCTGTTCTTTTCTCCAAATCTTCAATGCTTTTTATTACAATGCAATCGCCATCTTCTGATCTCCAAATTGGCATGGGAGTTCCCCAGTATCGATTTCTGCTAATTGCCCAGTCTCTCGCATTCTCAAGCCATTTTCCAAATCTTCCTTCTTTAATATGCCCCGGCACCCATTGTATTTCTTTATTTGCAGCTATCAATTTTTCTTTGATTTTTTCTACAGAAACAAACCATGTTTTCATTGCTTTGTAAATAAGTGGAGAATCTGATCTCCAACAAAAAGGATATCTATGTCTAATTCTTGAAGAATCAAACACAATCCCTTCTTGTTTGAGGTGTTTGATAATATCTTTGTCTGCATCTTTTACAAACTGGTTCTCATATTCAGGCACGTCACTTGTGAACTTTCCATTTTGGTCAACAGGACAAACAATTTCGATTTCTTCTCGATAGCAAACATAAAAGTCAGCTTCACCAAAGGCTGGAGCCATATGAACAACTCCCGTACCATCTTCTTCTCCTACAAAATCATCCACAAGCACAGTAAAGCTATTTGGGCTTGCTGATTCTACAAAGTATGAAAAAGGAGGTTTATATCTTTTTCCTTTAAGAGTCTCTCCTTTAAAAGTTTCTACAATCTCATATTCGCTTTCATCTTTGAAATAGGAAAAAACTCGATTTTTACCTAAAATATAAAATGCACCCGTCTCTAAACTTTTAAGTTTCACATAGTCAAGTTTTGCATTCACAGCAGCTGCTAGATTTGAAACAAGAGTCCATGGAGTCGTAGTCCAAATAAGCAGATGTGTATTTGTCTCGCCTTCTAACGGAAACATTACAGTCAGAGATGGATCATCCACATCTTGGTAATTAAGATTTGCTTCAAAATTCGATAGCGGAGTTCCAAGCTGCGCAGAAAAAGGCATTACCTTAAAGCCTTCATAAACTAGGTCTTGATCCCATAGATTAGAAAACACCCACCAAATCGATTCCATGAACTCTTTGTCCATCGTATGATAAGTCTTTTCAAAATCTACCCAGCGTCCCATTCGAGTCACTGTTTTTTTCCACTCACTGCTATATTTTAAAACAATGCTTCGGCATTCTTCATTAAAGTTTGCAATTCCAAATTCTTCAATGCAAACAGAGCCTCTGAGTTCATTTGCTTTTTCAATTTCATTCTCAACTGGCAAACCATGGCAATCCCACCCAAATCTACGAGGAACCTTAAAACCTTTCATGGTTTTGTATCTTGGAACTACATCTTTAATGGTCCCAGCTAGCAAATGCCCATAATGAGGTAGCCCTGTTGCAAAGGGTGGTCCATCATAAAAAGAAAAAAGAGGGCTATTTTCTCTTATCTTTAAACTCTTTTGAAAAGTGTCATTTTTTTCCCAGATTTCTAGGATCTTTTTTTCTCTTTCTGCAAAACTTTTCTGATCTGTTTCAAACATGGATTACCCGTAAAATATGCTTATTTTTTGATGTTATCATACCAAAAATAAGCCCTTTAAGGGCAAAGAAAAAGTCTTTTATTGAGGAATGAATCCCATACCCTCCACATCTGAAACACAACTAACTAAGTATCAACATATTAAAGATGTTGTTGACGAGCAGCATCTATTTCTTTAAAATCCTAAGCTATGTTATAATATGCACGGGGGTGTAAAGGTTTCGACTTGGAAATGAAGTATTAGTGGCATGCGGAGGATTATCGGTTGGCCTCCTAAATCATCCGATAGACGCTTAATTGCAAACAATAAAGATTCTAACGCTTTTGAAGTAGTATCACGATTTGGTGCTCCTCAAGAGCTGGAACTTGCTGCTTAAGACCTAACAGTCTTAAAATGCCGATGGATTAGGGCCTGACCAGGAGCTTTATCCCCATCGTTATTAACCCTGGTGTGACTTCTATGTGTTGAGCATCTTAGACTAGAAGTTAAGATTTAAAGGTGTTAGTGAATCTCTAGTGGGGCTTCTTGCAACAGGGTTTACTTAATTTTCAAGAAGATAAGCATGTAGTCATTCATATAGAGTTTGCTAAGGACGAGAGTTCGATTCTCTCCACCTCCAATTCGTTGGACAATCCTTAAAGTCCATCATCATATTAAACGGCTCACACACCTGTGTGAGCATGTTTTTACCATCTAATTTCAAGTTCTGAAATACCAAATTCAAAAGTTGTCTCTTTTCATCCACTTCAGAACTCTCAAAGATTTCTCTTGCGCGCGCAGCTAAATTAAGTACCATGTTTGCCGTCACATAAAAGCATTGATCGGCTTTTTCATGCCTCTTCATTTCCTCAATGATTTCCATCTGACGAGCCTTATATTCCCTCACTTTTTCAAGATACATCTTCTCATCAATTAGTCCATCTAACTTGTCATCATAAATCTGGCTAATACGTCTTTGTATTTTATCTTGCTCTTTGCGAAGTGCATTTAAGCTCTCATTATGAAAATTTGATTCTGACTCATGGATTTCCTTCAAATAAGAAGTAATCGTTGATATCTGCTTTTCACTAAGAGCAATTTTATCAAAATAACTAGCTAGTGCCTTAACTAGAGGCTCTTCTCTAACGTATACCCTCTTACAAATCTTCTTCGCATTTGTGCAGCTATAATAGACATATCGTCCTTTCTTGATTTCTGGACTCACAACACATCCACAATTTGCACAAGTAATCATTCCCTTAAGGATAAAGGGCTTTATCCGCTCTTTATGAGGCTTCTGGTGATACCCATCAATAAGCTCCTGAACTCTTTGGAATACCTCTGGAGAAACTAATCTCTCATAGTGATGCTCAATCACGCCATACTTGGTATCCATTCGTCCACAGTAAAAAGGCTTTTTTAAAATTTTATTGATTTGAGACGTTGCTAATTTCTTACCTTTTTTTGTTCGTGCTCCTAATGCTGTAATCTCCTCTTGTAATTTAGCTAGGGAATAGTTTCCCATTGAATAAAGCTCAAACATCTTCTTTACAAAAGGAGCCATATCAGGATCTGGCACAATTGTTTTACTCCCTTTTTCATCCACAGTATGCATATAGCCTGTAGGTGCTAACCCCATCCATATGCCATTTCTTGCGGCCTGTTCTTTAGATCGCTTGATATTATCTGAAAGCTGTAGAACGTATGAACGAGCAAACATCACTCCCATATCCCAACGAAGAATATCCGCGCTGTTGGATTTTGTATTAAGAATTAAGCCTTCCCTAATAAAATGAATTTCAACCTTACCTTCCTTTCGAAGATCCTCTAATACAACGGATTCTTTAAAGCTACGCTGAACTCTATCGATCGTGTCCGCTACAAGAGCTACAGTTGTACGAGACTTCTTGATAATCTCTAGAATCTTCTGAAATTCCTTTCTAGTGTTCTTTGTAGATGATTCAGTAATAGCAAATACTTGATCAATGACAAGGCCTTTTCTTTCAGCGTACTCTCTCAGACGCCTCTCCTGGGAAGGAATGCTCATCCCTTCTTGCTGTTCACGACTAGATACCCTTGCTAGCAAAATCGCTTTCATACTACACCTTTATTACTTTCTTAAGTTCTAGAAAATCATACCATAATACACCAAAGTTTGCTTGGTCTAAAATTGCGAAACAAAGCCAATTTCTGGATCAGATTTTAGACTTGGCAAAGACATCCTTGAATACTGTAAAGATCTCAGTTCACTCAAAGATTTAAACAACATTTTTTCCAAAGTGATCTCATATCTAGACATCAGTCCAAGCTGCTGGCCTGCATAACCACCAAAAGCATCACTAAGCCTGCTTTCTCTAAACGGACTTGTTCCAGCATCAGCAATAATAAGAGCCTCTATTTTACTAATCCTCGTAAGTCGCCAAATTGCAGATAAGGCTCTTTCACAAAATAGAACCTCTAGAAAACCCTCAGGTTTAAATTGTTCATAAAACTCTTGTTTTACAGCCTCAAACTCTTCTTGGGACTCATCGTCCAAAACTAGCCGTTTACACAACATTCCATGAGTTATTGCGTTCTCTGCTACCTTTGCCTTGCCAACCACTGTTTTAGGTCCAGTTGACATCTCAGCATTTTTTCGATTAGCCTTAACCTACTTCTCTGTTACCATAACATACCTCTCTTCTATTTCCGATTTCCGATCTTCTATAGGAATCAGAAAATCGGAAGTTTCATTAATTGATTAATCCTAAATGTTTTGCTTTCTTTTTACGCGTCTCAATCTGGGACTTAGTAAACCCTGTCTTTTTGCTAATCTGTTCGATTGTAAGATTAGCTTTGATCCCCTCCACAACAAGCTCTATCTCTTTTTCCACTTCAGATGATGAAACCTCCCAATACCAAAGCCCATCGTCCGCCTCTATGATTTTTGCAGTGAATGACTGCGCATCCTTACCAGCAAAGTGCCTGGTCTTTTCAAAGTGAACTTCAAAACAAGCTCCTTCTTTAGATCTATGTCCTTCTGGGTTCTTAAGACAAATTACGGTGTCGGCTACATCTTCTCTCTTTGAGGTGCCTCGCTGTTGTCCGCTTTTACCAGCATGATGTACAAAAACAATACTTTTCCCATTTCTTCTAAGCTCTAAAAACCAGTCTTGAATTACTTGCCATGAATCAGCCTCATTTTCACAGCTACTTCTGAAAAGAGAAGACAGATTATCTATGACAATCACATCAAAAGTATCCATGAGATTATTAATCTTCTCACGCCCCTCCACCATAGAAAGGTTTGGCAAAGAATTTTCTTGTAACCCAGGAGTAATCAAACGAAAATAATCATCTGAAGGAGCTGGATAATCTGAAGCCAAAGATATCCTTTGCAGCCTTTCATGCATGTCAGATGGGGTCATTTCTCCGTCTAGGAAAAGGACCCTTTTGGGAGCAGGTGCTTCCCATTTCAAGAAAGTACCTCCACAAGCAACAGCATAAGCAATACCTAGAGAAAGATGTGTTTTACCAACGCCTCTTCTGGCATAGATTAATACAATTCCCTGCGTCGTTAAAAACGGTGATAGTACCATCTCTTTTTTGGGAATTTCCATAGAAAGAAACTCTTGTAAGCCTACCACCCTTAATTCAGATTCTATTGCTTTCTTTGGTTGAGGAACCTCTACAAACTTTTCCCGCTCTTTGTAAGGAAATCCTAATGATTTATAAATGGAGGCTATAGAACATCCTGCATCACAAGAGATATTATATTTGCCATCTTCATCTTCACTAAGTTTCAAAGATTGTCCCGAATCTTCATGGGCAGGACATTTTCCTTTAAATCCGCCCAGTGTTGGAAAGACTAGCGAAGCTGTGACTGATTCTATTCGTTCCTTAAACTGTTCCACGTCAATTGATACATCTTTAGTCATTTTCAACTACTCCCCTATCAATTGTTTTGCTTTTAGGAAAATCTCATTTTCAATCTCTTTGCTGAGAATACTTTGGATTGGATGACAAATTGTAATATTTTGCTCGCCTACTTTTCTTGAAGGATATGTGATCCTAAATCCACTACCATCCAGCTTTTGATGGATCCCTATGGAATTCACATAAAATTGATTATCCAGTTCAAGGCTCGCAAACGCTAGAAGCCCCTTCTGAGCCCTTATGGGAATTATCTCTACTTTTGTTACTTTCATATAACCTCGGATTGTTACGTTGATCAATGCGCAACAAGAGATCAAAGAAAAGGCACATTCTCTCTTCTGAATGGCTGCTTACTCCAATAATTAATTCGTGATCTCTTGTTTTCATGACCCAAATGTAAAATCCAGATAGTGAATTGTCGAAATCTCGGACAACTATGGACTGAAAGAGCAGTTTTACGCTTGAAATAGCTCATTTGAAAAAGAAAACTGCGGATAAATGACGGACAGATCTATCTTGGCTTATTGTAAAGCCATGAACGTTGGTAATATTCCTTTTTATTGAATGAAGGTCGATGCTTTTTATTCGCTTGCAATTGATGAAGTGAGTTTAGAATAGCATCTTGGTCGATTGAAACACCTAAAGATCTGAGCTCAACGAATGCACCAGCAAATATTGCAGTTTCTGGAAAAAATACTTTTGCAGTTTCCCCTTTGATGTGTAGCTCTCCAAGTATCTTGGTTAGTTTTTCTTCACATTCTATTAAGGTATTCTCTGGTGAATTTAGCAATTTTTTTAAAAGATTTAGTGCCTTTCCTTCATATAATCGCTTAATATGACAAGTTTCGGGAAATTCATCTTCACCTCTATGAACGAGAATCCAGTAGTGATTTAAACCATCTAGATAAAGCTCCAAAGCTTTAGCAGATGGTTGGGCAACAGAAGGGTCGAGTTGCTCGACAAAATAATGTCCAATATCTTGCACAAGTTCATTATACTTGTAGTGATAGAAGACATTCTTCATATTTTCGCCAAATGCCTCATTTGAAAAGCCGTCTTTAACCCATTCATATAGCTCCAGCACTTTATCCCACTTGCC
>JAJFMG010000142.1 GCA_021772295.1 Chlamydiota bacterium
CAAAAGGTCTGGTTGTTTCGATGGCAATAGTTTTATCAAACCTATTTCAATTAATACAACCTAAAGCATTCTTTGACACAATATTTAAAAATTTAAATGAGAGTGGACTCGGATTCTGCTCTAAAATATATAGTGTGTAGATGGATTCTAGGTTAAACTCCTTGCCATCCTGTTAAATTTTTAACTTGAGCAGAAACTTAGTATTCTTCAAGGCCTTCTTGAAAAGTTGTTTTTTGGGCAAGGAATTCTACGATTTCCCTGATGACCATAATTGTGGCTTCTTTTAAGTTATCTAAGTCTGCATATAAAATTGCATCTATTTCATCTTGGGAACAGTCACGCGTAAAATCAGGTGAAAGCTCCTCACATATACGGTATATGGGATCCATTCCAAACATTGAGTATAGAAATGAAATGTTGTTCTCAAGCTTCTCTTTCAAAAAGAATTCTAAGTCGTAGATATGATTGAATGTTACCTCCAGGTCACTGCATAAAATTTTTTTTATTTGTTCACTTGTTGCCGATTCAGTCATAGAACCTTTTGCCAATTCAGACATAAAAACTGGATTTATTTTAAAGCAAATACGATTAATTATATTCTCAGCATCTAAACCATAATTATTAATTATGGCAATAAGGTGTTCATTCAATGTTTCTGTTTTATTGGTGCTATTAGAATCTAAAACAGCATTTTCAATTAAAGTATTGGTAATATATTTTTCATTTAAGCCATCACAGGTAAACCAACTAACATGTTTATCAGGAAAGATATGGATTTTTTGGATTTCACAGTTTATAAGACCAAATAGAGCTCCTTGGTGGAAGCACAAAGGGTTTTCAGAAGAAAAAAGTAAGGAGGAGATAAGAAGCAATTTAAGGTTTGGAACATGAATAAAAGAAAAAGGAGGAAGCGCTGAAAAACCATTTTTTGAAATATCAAGCTTTTCTAATGAAGCACATCCGTATAAAATTTCAGGGTCAAAAAAAAGTAAATCATTTCCTTGGAGATTTAAGATTCGAAGGTTTTTACAATCGAAAAAAGCTCTTGGAACAATTTTTTTTATATCGGAATTTTTTAAAATAATTTTTTCAAGATTATGACAGCCTGAAAATGTGGCAGAAGTTATCACTTTTGTATTAGATGCGCGAATTTTTCTCAAATTAGGAAAATTTTTCAGTAAATTGTCTGGTATGGGATGCGAGAATCGCAATCCAGTAATTGCAGTTAATTGAGTTGTAAGATTTTCAGATGGAGAGTTAAAAATTCTTCTAAGTTCTTGCGCCACTATTGTAAGTTCATCTTTATTTAGAGTACCTTCAGGAATTTGTTCTAATGCCCTTTGGAGAATTTCACTCTGCTCTAAAATTGCTGCCTTAAGGTTTTCAGGATAATCATTAAAGATGTTTATGAAGTTTATGTCCTCATCCACTTTCATGAGTTGATTTTTAATATCTTCTATAGATGCTAAAGGGTTAGTTTCTGACAGAAAAATTTGGTTAGTGTCCTTGTCCCACATCTGAAGTGCATGTTTTTTATCACTTGGACTTAGATAAGGAATTTGGTTTTGATCATTGCAGCAATTCTTAAATTGCGCTTCATTATGAATGTTTATCCCCATCTCTTTTAGTAAGAGAAGTTTTATATAAATTCCAATTCGAGTATTTGGGTCCTTGTGAATCAAATCTGACAAATGAGGTGCAGATTTGGTTTCATTTAATTTTTCATAAAAAAGTGAGCAAAAAGATAGAATCGTTTCTAAATGAGCAAACTTTTCAATGAGAATTGGTTCATCGATTAGAAATTCATTTTTTTGCGTATGTTCATTACATAAAGCAACAAGTAGACTTAATTCCTCTTTTAATTGCGTATATCCATTTTTGCAATATTGATTCATTTGAATGGTAGTATTTTGACTTAATTTTCGAAGAGATGGAGATACTAGCTCGTTTGTAGTGACATCAATATTAACTCTCGTGAAATTCAGGATTGTACCTTCAGGTTCGCTGTCTTCTGAATCTGATATCATCACTCCTTCAGGCAAAAGATATACACTCTCATGTTTCTTGATTGTTTTATCAGAGCCATCATTTGTCCTCCAAAGTCCTTCAAGAGTCAGACCGAGATGTTCTAAAGATTTTGGGCAATTTTTTTGTAGATAGAATCTCTCATCTTGAAGCACATTGTTTCGTAGCAGGGAGCAAACCTTTTGACATGTAGCGAAGTCTTTAGGAGGAAGCTGTAGTAGAATTTGAGATACAACCTGATCTGGCAAGGAACAAAACCCTATTTGATCGTTCTCTTTAGGTTTAAGCGATATTGCCATATAGGTAACCTTAATTAGATTTTTATATAACTATTATAGCATAAAATTAATTAATTAACTAGCAATGAAATATTTTTTAAATGTAAATATAAGATATTAGTATTTAGGCGACTAGGTATTTGAAAAATGGTCAAGCAAATAACTTGGGATTGAATTAGGGCCGGATTGCTCTGGCCCAGGAAATTAGAGCTATTTAGCTCTTTTTCTCTCATTTTCTTTGAGAAGTCTTTTTCTTATACGAATGAAATTAGGTGTAATCTCAACGAGTTCATCATCTTGGATAAAATCAATCGCATTTTCCAATTTAAGGGGAATTGGAGGTGTTAAGACTATAGCTTCATCTGTACCTGATGATCTAACATTTGTAAGTTGTTTCTCACGAGTAACATTTACTACAAGGTCATTTTCACGGTTGTTCTCACCGATGATCATTCCTTCATAAACTTCATCAGTTGGTTTTACAAAAAGAGAGCCTCTCTCTTGCAATGTAAATGCAGCATAACCTGTTGCTTTACCACTACAAATAGAAATAAGTGCGCCTTTCTTTCTTCCTGGAATTGGTCCTTTATGTGGAGCAAAGGAATCGAAGATAGAAGTTAGGATTCCTTTCCCGCGAGTAATGGTTAGGAATTCATTTCTGTATCCAATCAGACCACGTGTCGGCATCAAGAACGAAAGAGTTGTAACTCCGTGTTCGTTCGTTGTGAGATTCTGCATTTCACCTTTTCTACGAGATAATTCTTCAATGACTGTTCCAGAAAATTCTTCAGGTACCTCTAAGTGTACTCGCTCGATAGGTTCAGATTTGACACCATCAATTTCTTTGAAAACAACGTGAGGTTTAGAGATTGTAAATTCAAAACCTTCTCTTCTCATAGCTTCAATAAGTACAGCTAGGTGTAGTTCTCCTCGACCACTGATTTGAACAGCATCATCTCTACCTTCAACTTCATTAATGTTGAGTGAAATATTAGCTCTCTTTTCCTTTTGTAAGCGATCTTTGATTTTGTTCATGGTAACATGTTTACCGTCTTTTCCAACAAAGGGGCCAGAGTTTACCATCATTTCTATAGAAAGCGTTGGTTCGCTTAAGTCAATCGGTGGAAGTTGCTCTTTTATTTCTGAGTTACACAGTGTATCTCCAATCATAACTTCTGGTGCACCTGAAATACTTACAATGTCACCTGCATAGGATTCTTCAATTTCGATTTTTTTAAGGCCTAAATAACCTTCGAGCTTAACAGCTTTGTGTTGGGTTGTTTTACCATCATTATTAATGACATTAAACATGTCACCTTTCGTGATTTTACCTTCAAGAATTCTGCCTGTTGCTTGTCGTCCTAGGTAGTCGTCATAGGAGATCGTACTACATTGCATTAGAAACGGAAGATCAGGGTTTCCTGGAGGCGCTGGTGACGCTTCAACAATTAGATCAAATAGTGGTTTCATGTCCTTTGAGTCATCATCGAGTTCTTTTTTTGCAAAACCTGAAAGTCCAGAGGCATAACAATGCGTAAAGTCGAGCTGTTCGTCGGTCGCTCCAAGTTCCACGAAAAGATCAAATGTTTTATTTAATGCCTCTTCAGGATTGGCATGAGGTCTATCAATTTTGTTCAGTACAACGATTGGATTTAAGCCCATTTTAAGGGCTTGGGAGAGAACAAATCTTGTTTGAGGCATCGGCCCCTCTTGCGCATCAATTAGGAGTACAACAGAGTTCACCATTCCTAAGATACGCTCTACCTCGCCGGAGAAATCAGCATGTCCTGGCGTATCAATAATATTAATTTTATAATCATTATAATAAATACTTGTATGCTTTGCATAAATTGTAATTCCACGCTCTTTTTCAAGATCGTAGGAATCCATCGCACGCTCTGGTACAGCTTCGTTATCACGGAAGATGTTAGATTGCGCGAGCATACCATCTAGCATGGTAGTTTTACCATGGTCAATGTGCGCAACGATTGCGATATTTCGGATTTTATCCGCGTGATATTTCGGCTGATTCATAACGTTTTTTTTACCTTTTGTTGAAAATAGCTCATAAGAGTAGCAAACAAATTGATTAATTTGTAGCGCGCATTTCTTAACTTTTCTGAAAAAAAGCACTTGTTTTTTGCAATGCAAAAAGCAAGTGTAAAAAAGTAAGAAATAAAACTCTTATATTTAAGAGTTAAAGGAGTTTCTTGATAGATGGAAGTATGGCAGAAAATCATTTTTATATATCGCAAAAAATGGTAACATTTGGGAAGTGAATTTCAGAGGTAAAAAAGAACTTTTGTAGTAATTCTTGACTAATTTAATTTTACGCCGCTATAGTCCAAAAATCAGGCAAATGGGTGAAAAATTAGGATGGATTTTTAAGTGGCAAGGATTCCTAAAAACTACCAAGGAAAAAATAAAACCAGTAGAAATTTGCAAGACCTTCTTCCTAGGTTACTGAAAAAGGTTAATGAAGTTCACGCAGAAAGGGGTGATATCATCATTCCAGGTTGGTCAAAAGTTATTGGCGAAAAACTAGCTCCTATGGCTCGGGCAGTAGCTTTTAAAGAGGGAGTGTTGTATGTCAAAGTCAATAATTCCACGCTTTTTAGTTTGCTTTGCGAACATGAAAAGCCTAGGCTGCTTTATAAACTGCGCAAGCAGTTTCCATCGTGCAAGATTGTAACAATCAAGTTTCAGATGGGTTAACACGTTGCACAAATATGATTGAAGGATAAGAATGAGCATGACAAAAGAGAAAGAGTACGACGCAAGTTCGATTACCGTTTTAGAAGGATTACAAGCCGTAAGAGAGCGTCCTGGCATGTACATCGGTGATACCAATTCAGGCGGTCTTCATCACTTGGTGTATGAAGTCGTTGACAACTGTATCGATGAAGCGATGGCAGGCCATTGCGATTCCATTCGAGTCATTATTCGTGAAGATAATTCAATATCCGTTGAAGACAATGGTCGTGGAATTCCTGTTGGAAAACACGAAAAGGAATCGAAGAAACAAGGAAGAGATGTATCTGCAACTGAAGTTGTAATGACAATTCTCCATGCAGGTGGAAAATTTGATAAGGATACTTATAAAGTATCTGGTGGTCTTCATGGAGTAGGGGTATCCTGTGTAAATGCTGTTTCTAAAAAACTAGAAGTAGAAGTTAATAAGGATGGTTTTTTTCATTCGATAACTTTTGCTCGTGGTAAAGTTGTTCATCCACTTAAGAAAGGGGACAAAACTACCAAAAAAGGAACCAAGGTTACCTTTTGGCCAGATGATCAGATCTTTTCAGTATTAGTATACGAATATGACATTCTCTTAAAAAGATTACGTGAACTAGCCTTTCTAAATCGTGGAATTACGATTTATCTGGATGATGAAAGAGATGCTGACAAAGATGAAGTTGCTTTTAAATACGATGGTGGAATTGCATCTTATGTAAGCTATCTCAATGAAAATAAGTCTGCTTTATTTGAAAAGCCTGTATATATCTCTGGTGCCAAGGAACTTCATGATGGTCCCCTTGAATTTGAAGTTGCAATGCAATGGAATGGAACCTATTCTGAATCTATTTTTTCATATGTAAATAACATTTCCACAAAACAAGGTGGAACGCATGTCACAGGTTTTTCTACAGCCCTTACAAGAGTTTTAAATCAATATATTAAGAGCAATAACCTACTTAGAAATTCGAAAGTATCTGTTACAGGTGATGACATGAGAGAAGGGTTAACAGCCGTTCTTTCTGTTAAGATTGCAAATCCTCAGTTTGAAGGTCAGACCAAGCAAAGACTTGGAAATAGTGAAGTTGCATCTGTTGTTCAACAGATTGTAGGTGAAGAGTTTTCAACCTATTTAAATGAAAATCCAAGTATCGCTAAGACGATTATTGAAAAGTCTATCTTAGCAGCGCAAGCTAGAGAAGCTGCTAAAAAAGCAAGAGAGCTTACTCTACGAAAGACCGTGTTAGATAGTGGTAGATTACCTGGAAAACTTACAGATTGTCAGGAAAAGGACCCTGAAAAATGTGAAATTTATATTGTTGAGGGAGATTCTGCGGGAGGATCTGCAAAATCTGGTAGGGATCGTAGATTTCAAGCGATTTTACCGATTCGAGGTAAGATTATAAATGTAGAAAAAGCAAGGCTTGATAAAGTTCTTAAAAACGAAGAAGTCGGAACTATGATTTCAGCTTTTGGTTGCGGTATTGGAAAGAACAATTTCAACTTAGAAAAACTTCGCTATCATAAAATTATTATCATGACGGATGCGGATGTTGATGGATCTCATATTAGAACTTTGCTTTTGACTTTTTTCTATCGTCATATGCCAGCTCTTGTAGAAAATAATTATATCTATATCGCAAGACCACCACTTTATCGAGTAAAGCGAAAGAAGGTTTCTAAATATATTCACTCAGAACATGAGATGGATGAGTACCTGCTCGGTCTTGGCATAAGCGATGTGAGCTTAAGACTTGCATCTCAAAGTGAATTAATCGAAAAAGATCAAGTTAAAGATTTGATGAAAGCTATACTAGAGGTGGAAACCCTTATTGCTGTTATTGAACGAAAAGGGGTTCCTTTTAGAGAGTTTCTGGATGCAAAAAATGAAGAGGGAAAGCTTCCAAAATATTTAGTTCATTTATCTGATAAAAATCAGTTTGTTTATTCTCAAGATGAGTTTGCCGAGATTAAGAAGATTGATGAAGGATATCAAAGAGCCCAGCATGAACAAACTCTAGAGTCTATTCCAATAGAAGAAAGAACAGAAGCGATGAAAGAGTTTACTCTTAAATCACTTCCTTTCTTAGAACTTTTTGAAGAAGAAAAATTGATTGATTTGAAAGATCGATTGTCTCAGTTTGGCTTTGCGTTTGATAATTATATCAAGGCAGATGGAAAACTACTTGATATCGTTGATGACGAGGACAAAGAACATCCAATGTATACGCTTAAAGAGATCATTGACTTTTTAAGAGTTAATGGAAGAAAAGGTATCGAGATTCAAAGATATAAGGGTCTGGGTGAAATGAACGCTGATCAGCTATGGGAGACTACTATGGATCCTGTAAAGAGAACTCTTGTAAAAGTAACAATACCTGACGCTGTAGCTGCGGATCAAATGTTTACCATGTTAATGGGAGAAGAGGTTGCTCCTCGTAGAGCTTTTATCGAGAGCCACGCTCTTTCTGTTAAAAACTTAGATATATAAGAGGAAATACATATGTCATATACCGAAGGTGAAAAAATTCTTCCTCGTAATGTTGAAGAGGAGATGAAAGAGAGTTACTTACGCTACTCGATGTCTGTTATTATTTCCAGAGCGCTTCCTGATGTTCGTGATGGTTTAAAACCATCACAGCGAAGAGTACTTTATGCGATGAGACAGTTGAATTTATCCCCCGGCGCTAAGCACCGGAAATGCGCCAAAATTTGTGGTGATACTTCTGGGGATTTTCACCCTCATGGTGAATCCGTTATCTATCCAACTCTTGCAAGAATGGCTCAGTATTGGGTAATGCGTTATCAGCTTATTCAAGGGCAGGGAAACTTTGGATCAGTTGATGGAGATCCACCAGCTGCCATGCGTTATACAGAAGCCCGACTTACAAAAGCTTCCATGGCGCTTATGGAAGATCTCGATAAAGAAACTGTTGAACATGTTCCAAACTACGATGAAACAAAAAAAGAACCGACGGTATTCCCAGCAAAATTTCCAAACCTACTCTGTAATGGATCATCTGGTATTGCTGTTGGTATGGCAACAAATATTCCACCGCACAATCTAAATGAATTAATTGCTGCTACAACTTTACTAATCGATGATCCAAGTACAACTGTGGATCAGATTATGGAAGTAATGCCAGCTCCTGATTTTCCATCTGGTGGTGTTATTTGTGGTTATCGTGGAATTAAAGAAGCGTTCCATACTGGTCGTGGAAAGCTTACATTAAGAGGGCTTCTTCACGTAGAAGATATGGGATCAACTGATAGACAAAAAATCATCGTTGATGAAATTCCCTACAATGTAAACAAGTCAAGACTGATTGAAAGAATAGCGCAACTTATCAATGATAAAGCGATTACAGGTATTGCAGATCTTCGAGATGAGTCTGATAAAGATGGAATGAGAATTTCAATTGATCTTAAGCGGGGAGAGATTCCTGATGTGATCATCAATCAACTCTATAAATTCACAGATATGCAAGTGACATTTGGTTGTAATATGTTAGCTCTTGATAAAGGTCTTCCAAGGGTGATGAATATCAAGCAACTGATTACTCCATGGATTGAGCATCGAATTGAAGTAGTAAGAGCTAGAACGCGTTTTGAACTTAATAAAGCAGAAGCAAGAGCTCATGTACTAGAAGGATATTTAAAAGCGCTTGATCACTTAGATGACGTTGTGAAACTTATTCGTAAGTCTAATGATAAAGAAGAAGCAAAAAGAGAGCTTATTGCTCGATATGAATTTACTGAGCGTCAAGCGACAGCTGTTCTTGAGCTTCGTTTGTACCAACTTACTGGTCTTGAAAGAGAAAAACTAGAACAAGAGTATGAAGAGCTGCAAAAAAAGATCGCAGAACTTCGCGCCATTTTAGCAAGCGAGTTACTAGTGAAAGGTATCATCAAAGATGAGCTTGCAGAGATCCAAAAAAATAATAAGTCTGATCGAAAAACTCGAATTATTGCTGCAGAAGGGGAATTCCAGATGGAGGACCTTATTGCTGATGAACAGGTGATTATCACCATTTCAAGCGATGACTATATCAAAAGAATGCCGATAGCAACTTTCAAAGAACAGCGAAGAGGCGGTCAGGGCGTTATTGGAATGGACATGAAAAAAGAAACGGATGTGTTAAAAGATGTATACGTATCTTCTACTCATGACCACATCTTAATTTTTACTTCTCTTGGAAGATGTTACTGGCTTAAAACTTGGGAGATTCCGGAAGGTTCTCGAAGAACTAAAGGACGACCTCTTGTGAATCTTTTACAAGGTTTGTCTGAGGGCGAAAAAATTGCAGCCGTTCTGCGAGTAAAATCGTTTGAGGATGCGGCATCCATTCTTCTAGTTACGAAACAAGGAGTTGTGAAAAAGACTCTTCTTGAAGCTTTTTCCAATCCTCGAAAAAAAGGTGTTTATGCCATCAACATTGATGAAGGCGATGAAGTGATATCTGCGATGCTTGTAGCTGAAGAAAAACAAATTATGCTCTTTACAAGAGCTGGAATGGCAGTGCGCTTTGATGAGTCTCTTATTAGACCAATCGGGCGTGTTGCAAGAGGTGTAAGAGGTGTGAAGCTTAAAGATGCAAACGATAAAGTTGTTTCTTGTGAAGTTGTTGATGGGAACGAATCTATCCTAGTTGTTTGTGAGAATGGCTTTGGAAAAAGATCTACTGTGGATAACTTTAGGCAAACTAATCGTGGTGGCGTTGGGGTTCGATCCATTATTACAAGCAAGCGGAATGGAGCTGTTGTTGGCGCTATCTCCGTAAAAGACCAAGACAGTATTGTTCTGATGTCTAGTGGTGGTCAAACAGTGCGTGTTCCTGCAAGTGATCTACGTGTTATGGGAAGATCTACTCAGGGCGTAAAAATAGTAAATCTCCGAATCGATGATGTCTTAGTCGGTGTACAAAAAATAGAGTACATTGAAGAGACCATTGAGGATGAAGTTACGGATGCCTAAGGGGCTGTTTCTTACTTTTGAAGGAGGCGAAGGCGCTGGTAAGTCTACGATTATCGATAGGCTTCATAAGCATCTATCTAATCTCGGTTTAGAAGTTGTTAAAACCAAAGAGCCAGGAGGTACGCCTCTTGGCTCTTTGATTCGCAATCTCTTGCTTCATCTTGATGAAAAGATATCGCCGAAGTCTGAGCTTTTTCTGTATTTAGCCGATCGCTCCCAACATGTAGAAACTATAATTTTACCAGCACTAGAATCTGGAAAAATTGTTCTTTGCGATCGATACACAGATTCAACAATAGCCTATCAAGGCGCTGCTAGATCATTCGATCTAGAGCTTATGAAAGAGTATTGCGATTTTGCGACAAGCTCACTTAATCCTGATTATACACTCTTTTTAGATGTAGACCCAAATGTAGGTATACATCGAGCTAAAAAACAAAGCGCTGGGTTTGATCGAATTGAAGAAGAAGGCATTAAGTTTCATCAAAAGGTTTACGATGCGTATCAGCATCTAATTCAAAAAGAGCAAAAGCGATTTTTAGTCGTTGATGCTTCTCAAAAACAAGATGATGTGTTTCACTTAGTGCTTGAAAAGCTAAGCCCTATTTTAGAAAAACAATATGACGTTTCTATCTGAAAATACTCTCCACAAAAGTGGTAATGAGAAACTGCAACGCCTCTTACAAAATAATTCTTTTGCGAATACCTATCTTTTTTCTTCTTCTGATTTTATATTGCTTGAGCAACTAGCACTATCTTTTGCAAATGAATTGCTCTTGTTTCGCGCTCCAAAAGCTCGCGCTAAACTTGAATCTAACAATCATCCTGATATCGTTCATTTTTACCCAGAGGGTAAAAAAGCAATCCATAAGATGGATGCTATGCTATCCATTGTTAAAAATGCTCAAAGTATGCCCTTTGAAGGGGCTTATAAGATCTTTATTATTCATCACGCAGATAGAATGCTTCCATCATCTTCCAACGCTTTCCTAAAGGTTCTGGAAGA
>JAJFMG010000143.1 GCA_021772295.1 Chlamydiota bacterium
TATTCAGTATAAATTACAATCAGAGAATTCACTGAAAATGGTAAAGAGCGTATAGTCTCGCGCCTAAAGAGTACCTATTTACATTATGTAACTCTCAGTAGAGGCTTTCAAAGATTAAGACATCTAGATAGCGAATTTTTGGAAAACATGTATAAAAGCGCAATTTGCTTGCAAAGTGATTTTTATAAGAAAAAGATACTTACATTAGCTGAGGAAAAAAAGATAAGTCCATTTTTAATGGCTGAGCAACTTAGAGAATTATTGCAAGAAGGTAGTTTTTTTTCTACAAGAGGCAAGTCTTTAAAGGGTTATCTTGATAAAAAAGCGGATTCGAGTCTTGCATACGAGATTGCTATCATGCATTTTCAAGCAATGGAGCAGGAAGGATCATTTACTAAAGAGCAAGTAATAGAACCTCTTACAGGTTATATAGCCGAATTTCAGGATGAAAAAAGGCTTTGGCAGATCCATAGACTTCTTTCACATGAGTATCATAAGTTGAAGCAAAACGAGCTTGCTTTAACGCATGCTAAAAAGGCAGAAAAGTTGGCGCCACAAGAAAACAAAGAGGGTTTAGCATGTCTTATAAAAGAGTTTAGTATTCCGGAAACTTCCATGGACTTAGAGTAAGTAGGTCTTGGGGGACTTCGAATAGAAAGCGAGAAGGCGTTGAGCTCTGATCTTTTCCGAATCTTTTTCTTTTACGCGCCATTGTTAGGTACAAGATATCTTTTGCGCGAGTAATGGCTACGTAGAATAACCTTCTCTCTTCTTCGACACTTGTTTCCATCATTGATTTTTCATGAGGAAGAATATGATCTTCTAAACCAATTAAGAAACATACAGGAAATTCTAACCCTTTGGCACTATGGAAAGTCATCAGATTGATTGCATCATTAAAAGAACCTCTTTTAGCCATGTCTTTTTTATTTTGCTGCAAGAGAGTTGTCGATAAAAAATCATCCAGAGATGCGTTTTCAGTATTTTCTTCATAATGTTTGATACTTGCAACACACTCTTGGACATTTTCCCATTTGAATTCTTTCATCTTTTCACTTTTTACTTCTTCGAAGAGTGTCTTTTTATAAGATATTTTGTCGAGTAGGTATTCAACACTGTAACTAATTGGCTTGGTGTCAAATTTTTCTGTGACATCATTCATCATATTTACAAAGGATTTAATTTTTTTCTCAGCTTGGGATTTTAGCTCCAGAGTTGAAAATCCATGTGTGATTTCTTCAAGAATTTCCATAAGTGGGCGATTTTCTTTTCGATTATGTTGCGTGATTTGATCGAGGGTTTTGTCGGAGATGCCTCTTTTAGGGTAGTTAATAATTCGTAGAAGAGCTTCTTGATCGTGAGGATTTACGATCACTCTAAGATATGACATCAAATCTCTGATTTCAGCGCGATTATAAAGCTCTTGGCCCCCAAACACTTGATAGGGGACTCCTCTTTTAAAACCATCCTCAGATTCCCAAACTGTTTGGATGAGTTTGGATTCAAACTGGCGCGCTAGGATATTTGAGCGATATAAAATGGCAAAATCGGACCATTTGAGATTTTTTTTCTTTTTAAGGGCAAGACATCTGCTAATCACTGCCTCAACTTCATCATCTTCGGAAGGTGTATGAAATAAGAAGACTTTATCTTTAGTTTCTTTTTGAGAGTAAAGGCTTTTGTCATGTCTTTCTTTATTATTTTTGATAACAGCGTTTGCAACATCGAGTATCAGAGGGGTAGATCGATAGTTTTGCTCGAGTTTGATGGTTTCATCTGCATCAAATTGCAAAATATGTTTGACTTTTGCGCCTCTCCATCCATAGATAGATTGATCATCATCTCCTACAACAAATAAATTGCCGTATTTATTCGATAGTAGGCATGCAAGTTTATATTGCATGGTGTTGGTATCTTGATACTCATCAATCATCATGTATTGGTATAGATCTTGATACTCTTCTAAGATATCAGGGTGCTCTTCAAAGAGTTTTACCGTAAGAGAAATCAAACTATCAAAATCGACAGCGTTATAAGCTCTCATAGACCTTTGAAATTCACCGTAGATTTCTTTGATGTAATCTAAATCCCAGTTTGCATCTGTTAAGAGTAGTTCGTCGCTGACACCTTGGCTTTGAATATTACGAATGACCTCTTCCATGGAAGCGGTATCTGATTCATTTTCAATAATTTCTGGTGCGAGTTTTCCAAGTAGTCTCTTTACATCTCTTTCATCATAGAGAGTAAATTTTTTGCTATAACCAAGCAGAGAAATATGCTTTTTGAGCACTTGCATGCAAAAACTATGAAAGGTACAAAGAGTCACTTTCTTTGCGGTTTTTTTAGGAATAATAGAACCAATGCGCTCTCTCATCTCAGCCGCTGCTTTATTGGTGAAGGTAAGGCCTAAAATGTTCTCAGGGAAGACTTGGTGTTCTAAAATAAGATATGCTATTCGATGCACAATAACTTTTGTCTTTCCAGAGCCAGCGCCCGCCAAAACTAAAACTTTACCATTTGTTTTGGTAACAGCTTTTTTTTGGTTGTTATTTAGCCCGGCAAGTAAGTCTTTGGCTACTGTCTGCATACAAATTCTTTGCTGGATCGATAAGAAGCTCGCGCATCTCATGGATCATTTCAGAGGTAGTAATAGTTTTTTCAGGTAGTTTTGGAAAAATGTTTATATCTAAAGATTTTGGCAGATCATCATAAATCTGTCTAAATGCCTCTCGAACAACTCTTTTAAACCTGTTTCTTTTATGAGCTTTCCCATATTTTTTGGATACGGTCAGGCCCATTCGCGTTTTCTCTATGTCATTTGTTTTTTTTATATCGATTACAATAAGATTTCCAAATAGGCGATCAGAAGATTTATAAAATTTTCTATAGTCTGATCGCTTTAAAAGACGGATGCCTTTTGGAAAACAAAGTCCTATACGCAAAGAGCTTTTCGACCTTTTCTGCGTTGTCTTCTGATAATTTTTCTGCCACCAACAGTTTTCATGCGGGAGCGAAATCCATGAGTCTTGCTTCTACGTTTTTTACTAGGTTGATATGTCCTTTTCATGACGATCCTTAAGTTGAAATAGATTTCACAATAATAAGAGCGTATAATTTACTCAATATCGGGAAAATCTTCAAGCGGAAAGTGCCTAAGTTTGATCCTTGCTATGAATTCTAAATAAAGATACAATACGCGTCGTTTCAGTAAGATTCCGCTTGGATTATTCGACTGGGACAAATTAAAAGAAATATTGTATAAGGCGATTCGTATGAAAGTTAAAGCTTCTGTAAAAGCAGATCCTTCTAAAGGGGATAAGTTAGT
>JAJFMG010000144.1 GCA_021772295.1 Chlamydiota bacterium
CCTTATTAGTTTGCTGACTTCTTTGCTCATCTTTAAAATCTCTAAACCATTGGAAATCTCTTCTTTATCTAAGTCCTGCTGAGGCTTCAAGCTCTTGTTGTTTTCTAATGTTGCAAGGTATCCCACACAACCTTCATTAAGACTTTCTCAGTGATTTAGAAATCTTTCAATCTTATATATTGTTCATAACACTCATAAGTTTTCATATAAACCATTTGGCAGAAACTTTGTTAGTCCTTCGTTTTTGATCTCACAGAATATAAATAAAAAAAAATGACAGATGCAAAAAAAGAAAGAAGAGAAAACTCCAACATGCCAGGCTTTGCTTCTTGAAAAAAATCAACCAACTGCAAAGCTCCGACAACTCCAAAAGTCATTGCTAACAACAAAAACAAACTCTTACGAAACACAGCAGACTTCATGGTTATATCCAAGATTTTTAAATTAAGTGGCAGAACTACCTTAAGAGCAAACCAATAAAGCAATTGAAAGAAAGGCAAGAAAAAACTGTAAGATAATCAACATCTCAAACTGCTTATAGTGTTTCAATGCTTCTTAGTATACAGTATACAGCTTTGTTCTTTTTTAGAGATTATTTCATTCGAAGGCGTCTAAATCCAGTTTAGCTATCAGTTTTATCACAACAATATTTATAATGACTTTGAATCGCTCAATCGTTTTATTTCATTGAAATAATAAATCACTAATGCAATTATTAGTAGGAAACAATGTACATCCAATTCAATATAAAATTATTAGGTCATGCTTAAAACACGTGTATTTAACTACATTATCCTTTCATTCATAATGATTCCAATCTTGCATGGAGCAGATTTAAATCAAATAGTTCCTGCTCTTCAAGAAAATAATACTACTCTATCAGAAGATGCCGCCAATGAACAATATGAAATTTGTTTATATGAATTCGGCAAGGCATTCCATGATGAAATGAACAAAGAGCTTAATTCTGGGGGATATGGTTGCGATGTAGTAATGGATTCTTCTCGAAAAAAAAAGATCCTAAAGATAGAGTTTGGAGCTAATCGACGCGCAACGATTGAAGAAGCAAGAGCCTTACAACTTTTAATTATCAAGAGGTTAGTTAGAGCAGCCAATTCCAATGAAAAACTTCAACCTTTTTTAGAAAAAAAACCTTTCACACATAAGCAATTGCGACTTACAATCTATTTTAGAGATGATAATAATCGAGCATATTCAGATGGAACTGTGTCAGCAATCTATCATAGCCCAGATCCAGATCATCCAAAATCCCCAAGTTACCTATCATACCGTTCAGAGGACCCCTTTACGGAACTCTCTTACGAGTTATTATCTGAGTCTTATCAAGAAGCATTGCAAGCAAATCGAAACTCTCTCATTGAAGATCCAACTATCCACATATCTTCAGAACGAGAAAAGGAGATGGATCGAATTATTCTTGATTTTGAAAACCAAATAAGCAGAAAACATCACTTCAGATCCAGGACTATCGGATCTAATACGTCAGAAAATGTGAGTGGAATACGTGCACACTTCGATTCCCCTCATGCTGTCACACAAGCAAAGGCTCGAAAGCTCCTATTGGATGTAGTAGAGCCTCTTTTGCAAGGTGTAAATACATCTCAAATAATGCGACCGTATTTTACAGTTGAAAAACTAGCCATTCAAATTGACTTTTTTAAATACACAAGTTTTGCCTGTCAGAGATATAGGGATGGCAGCATGGACAGTGTGGTATTAAAAAATGGCCAAATCACTTATTTCCAACAAACCCCTCGTAACCCTGAAGACTACCCTAATTATATCTACTATGACAGAACCGTATATGCTGAAGAATCATATTTAGAAGCTATAGACCTTGCAAAAAAAACACGCCTAGAACACCCCTTATTAAAAACATTTTTTTTGAAAATTTCCCGTCCTTTTTGCATAATAAAACAACCGGGATAAAGATAAATCCTTAGATTCAACTGCAATACATGATTACTGATATTAATCCATATCACAGCAACACAATCCTTTTTTAAAAAGCTCTAATAAGATAGCTTTGGAACTCAGATTTAATTTTTTAAACTCTACCAACCTTTTTCATTCTCTTAGTTTGGAGTAAATATGGACAAGCTCACTCATCTCATAAAAATTCTTCATGATAAAACTGCTCTAGTTTGTGCAAGGGATGATGCCGCAATGGATTTATATATCTACGATGATAAAAAGGCTATTGATGCTCTATGTCAGACTGGCTCAGATCCAGAGGAGGATTGGATGATACTTGATTCCTGTGGTGAATCTCTCGGTGAAATTTGGTTTAGAAATAATAATTTTGATCAAAAAGCCTTTGATTCTCTACAACCTGCAGCTCAATCAGCTGCACTTGGAATTATGGAGTTTCAAAAGGATAATAAAAAAATTTGCACCTACAGCAGTTTTTTTCATGATGGTGAGATCGAACAAATCATCCGTAAAAAAAATTGTATTTCGCTATTACTTTGTAGCTCAGAAATATCCCCTAGTGACATTCCTGATAATCACTTTCTAAATAGCTCCAATCGTATCAGGGGCTGGCTACATCTTGAAAATATCTCAGCAATCTTAGTCGATGACATGTTGTTTCATGGTCATTTACTCAAAACACACGACTCATGCGGCCTCCTTGATTTTGATGTAACAGCATCCTGCGTCTCATTTTTTATCGAATGGATTAATTTTCCACCTAAAACAGAGGCTCAAATCTATAATCAAATTGATATTAAAACAGACAAAATTTCATGGAAAAAATTGATCTAATTACTAATAAAAATGTATTATGAGCCGAAAAAACACACTACTTTTTGCAAAAAAAATAAATGAAAAGCAGTTAAATGATTTTTTTCAAATGGTACTTTTGTGAAGTAAAGGTTAGGTGAAGTCGGAGTATGACAACGTATAATTGGGCAAAACAAGATGGAACACTTCTTTTGCATTGGGCAGCCAAGGCTGGTCAACTGCAAGTGATGCAGTGGATGATTGAAGACGAGGACTCCCTTCTACCCCACCCTGTTAGTTATGGTAAGGCTGTCTACATTTAACAGCAGCTGAAGGACATCTAGAGATGATGAAGTGGCTTATTACTCAAGACAAGAGCTTACTCTATTCTTCAAATAGCTACTGTGCCCTCCCTATTTCATCATGCAGTCTATGATGGGCTGAAGGAGATATAGAAGAGCTTGAGAAAGGGGCATTTAAGGGACTTGGAAATCTTATAGAGCTTAAACCTAATAACAATCAAATCCAAGTATTACCAGAAGGTGTTTTTGAAGGGCTTGAACAGTTGCAATGGCTTGTTCTTCAATTCAACAAAACAAAAGATATTGAGAAGGGGGCATTTAGGGGAGAATCCCCTCTTTTGCAAGAGTCGCCAAATATTCATGATATGATACTAGATGCAGAACGGGAGAGCTTTAAGGAAGCAGCTCGCATAGCTAAAGCATACAATATTCAACTTGTATTCTTGAAAGGCGGAGAAGAGATCGAGCGTTTGGATCTAAAGTAATTCAATCTTTCCATAAGCCCTTTGTCTTACAACCTGTAA
>JAJFMG010000145.1 GCA_021772295.1 Chlamydiota bacterium
GAATCTTAAACAATCAAATTTTCTGAAACTGCATACTGAATAAACCATAAATCATCAAGTGAACCTTTAAGGCCGATTTCATGTTGCCAATCGGAGAGATCTCCCTTCAAATTTCTATTTATTTGTAGTGCTGAAACTGGAACTCTAGGCACTCTGATTAAATGCACATTACCTGAGCGTTCTATAGTAAGAAGGGATTTTGATTGATTGATTAGGGTTCCTAACTGATAAGTAGAGAAAATCAATTCCCCGTCTGCCCATACAATTCGATCACCATATTCAATACCAGAACCCTCCATGGGGGAGCCTTCCGGAATAGGGTTTTCTTGGCTTGCAGAAAATCGCTTATATAAAAGGTAATTTGCTGGAAGCAAAATTCCAGATGTTGTGATATTTTTATCACCAAATCGAGCATCCTTATAAGGAGTAATCGTGTAATTAAACTCTTTTTTTAGGCCAGTAAAGTAGTTAATATCATAGCCTTGAATATTTACATCTTTACCATTGGAAATTGCGCCGTAGATCAGATCTTTATATCCAGAGTATTTTTCGCCATTGTATTTGGTGATTTCATCACCAGGAGAAACTCCTTTTTCAGCAATTTGAGACTTAGGATCAACCCATCCAATAAACTTGGTAAATTCTGCAAAAGGCTTCAGCCGTCCACCACTTGCAAAAATAATTGTAAAAAAAACGAGTGCAAAAGCAAGATTTACTACGGGCCCAGCAGCTGCAACTTTAATTCGATTAAATGGCTTGGCACCAAAATAGCCATCTTTGATTTCTGATGGCTCAACGCTACCTTTTTTCTCCATTCCAGCCATCTTTACAAAACCACCCAGAAGGATAAAACATAGCTGCCATTTTACCCCATTGCGAGTCCATGAGTAAAAAGGTTTTCCAAAACCGATACTGAAAACCTCAACTCTAATACCGACCCGCTTAGCCATAAAATAGTGCCCAAGCTCATGTACAAAAATTAAAAATCCAATCCCAAGTATCGCTAATATGATATATAGTATGCTCATCTCTTATCTCTTTTCTAAATTTTAGGCCTCTTTCGCCATCTGCCGTCCAGCTTTATCCACTTCAAGTAGTGTCTCAATTGACTCATCTTTCGATCCATCAAAACGAAGAAATAAATTCTCCATTTTTTTCCCAATCTGGATCCAAGGAATTTCCCCTTTTAAAAATCTATCAACAAGAATTTCGTTGATAGCGTTTAAAAAACAAGGATAAGCCCCTCCTTTCCTGATTGCATCATAAGCTAAGCGCAAGCAGATAAATTTTGTATCCTGAGAAGGGTAAAACTGTAATTGAGGATACTTCGTAAAATCGAAATAATCAACACTTCCTTGTTTTCTTTTAGGAAAAGTAAGCGCATATTGGATTGGGACCTTCATATCATGCACTCCCATCTGAGATAATATCGATCCATCTACAAATTCCACAAAGGAATGAATAATACTTTGAGGATGGATAACCACCTCAATGTTATCGATCGACACGCCAAAAAGATGATAGGCTTCTATTACCTCAAACCCTTTATTCATAAGTGTTGAAGAATCAACCGTGATTTTTGGTCCCATCTTCCATGTAGGATGACATAATGCTTGTTCAAGAGTCACTTTTTCAAGAGACTCTTGACTATGATTTCTAAATGGCCCCCCAGAGGCAGTTAGGATTAATCTCCGAACTTCTTGAATATTGCTACCTTGAAGACATTGGAAAATAGCGCTATGCTCACTATCAAGTGGTAAAATTTGAACGCCAAATTTATAGCTCAAATCCATCACATATTTTCCAGCCATGACAAGAACTTCTTTGTTAGCGAGAGCTATTGTTTTTTTAGCTCTAATTGCCTCAATTGTCGGAATAAGACCAATTGATCCAACCATTGCAGATACAACTAAATCGCACTCAAAGTAAGTTGCAACTTCGATAAGACCTTCTTTACCTGTAACAATTCGAATATGAGGAAGTCTGCTTTGGAGAAGCTTTGCCTTTTGAGAATCAAAGACAGCAATGAGTTTAGGGCAATATTTTCTTGCTTGCTCTTCTAGAAGATCAATATTATTTTTTGCACACAATGCAACCACTTCAAATTCTTCTGGCATGTGATCTAGAACCTGAAGTGTACTTCTTCCAATGCTTCCAGTGCTACCGAGGATTGAGATTCGCTTGGGCTTTGATAAGCTCATATTAGTTGCACTAGTCAATTAAGGAATATGAATAATAACAGCAATTAGTGATGTTGTCAAAAAAACATCAAGAAATGACCTGAAGTGGCTTTTTTGAATTAGCAGAAATTAACATCAAGTATGTAATTAAAAGTAATGTAATAAGCATTCCGGATGTTGACAAAGGCATACTATACCACGAAAGCAGGGATCTTGTAATAGCAACAGCGCATAGAGAAAAAACCGTAGTGACAACCATTGAAACAGCAATTATTGTATGAAAAGATTTCGTAAAATGTTTTGCAATAAGAATAGGTCCGACGAGGAGCGCTAAAAAAAGTATAACCCCGACAGCTCTAAATCCACCTATGGCAACAGCTGCTGTCTGCACCATTAAGAAATGATTTATTAATGCGTTGGAAACGCCAAGCCCTTTTGAAAGACTTGGGTCAAACGTAGATATATAAAAACGCTTATATGCGAAAATAAATACCAAAATATTGAACCCTGAAAGATAAAGCATCAGTTTTACATCATGTAGATGTAAAGCATCAACATTGCCCATAATAGCCTCAATACCTAGATGCAGATTTTTGGTATAGAGGGTTACAAGAAGTATCCCAAGTGCAAAGAGAGTCGTAAATACAAACGCAATACTTGCATCTTTTTGCAGTTTCAAATTCTTATGAAAAAACGAGGTCAAAAGATTTGTCAAAAAACCTGTAATGATCGATGCAATAATGAGTATATTTAAATCAATAGGCATAGACATTGACTCTGAACCTGCAACAAAGATTTTCAAAAGCAAAAAAGAAATTACAATTCCTATCAAAATAGTATGAGAAAGAGCGTTTGCAAGCATTGTCATCTGTTTGGCAATTAAAAAGGCACCAATCATAGAACATGAAATGCCAAGTAAAACTAAAACAAATACTTGAATTTCATCAGATGCAATCTGAGCAATCGAAAGCTTTCCAGTTATCAGTAAAAACATTCGATGAAAAAACAACGCTAAAAAAGAAAAAAATCCAGTTCCAACATATGGATTCATTACATTCTCTCCTTCTGTGGAATAGGTTTGTTATGCGGATCTAGTTTAGGATCATTAAGTAGTTTTGTAAGCTCAATCTCAAGTTCATCTGTGATAATATGTTCCATCTCCTCTGCATTTCTATGTACCCGCTCTTCTCCTATTCCCAAATAACTGTAAAGATATACTTCCCATAGTCGGTGCAGCCTAATGATATGAGCAGCTCTTCTAAAGCCATCTTTAGATAAGCTAATCCGTCCCTTGTCATGTTTGTAAATATACCCTTCCATTTGTAGTTTTGAAATTAGATAATAGACTCTGAGCAAAGATAAATTTTGAGATTGTTTAATCATTACAAAATTCGCATTATTTGTTTTTAGTCCCCCATTTTTCCAAAGATACTTCAATATATTTTCAAGTAAGCATCGATTTTTAAATTGGACACTTCTAATAAAGCGAAAAAGTACTCCGCGTTTTGGAGAAAACAGAAGTGATCCAAAACAGATGACAGCTGCCACTAAGATGATCATGGGTCCTGTTGGCAATGAAAAAGAGGCAATCATATCCTCTTTTGCCATGGCATTTGGTATCAGAAAAGAAAGATAATTGCCAAAAAAACCACTGAGAACCCCAATGATTCCAGAAAGAACAAACATCTTTGATAATTTATTTGTGTAACACCGCGCAGCTGCAGCTGGCATGACAAGCATTCCAGACATTAGCACAACACCCACAGACCTAATTCCAATTACAATAGACAATGAAAGTAAAACAGCGACACTCATTTCAACAAAACGAGTTGGCAGTCCAAGCGCTTTAGAAAATTTTGAATCAAAATTAATTGCTTGGAGCTGTTTAAAAAAGACCCCGATAAACAATATAATAAGTAGTGTAAAAAATGCATAAACAACTACATGAGAATCTCTCATAGTTGCCGCTTGCCCATAAATATATGTCTGTACATTTCTAAAATAAATGGGATGAGTATATTGCATCCTAGACCCCAAAAGTATTCCAACTCCTAAAAAGGACGACAAAATAAAACAAAGAGATGCATCCCCTTTCACATGAAACTGTTTTTGCATTTTTTCAATCAAAAAAAATGCAACTAAAGAAAAAATTAATGCACCAAAAAAAACAAAATAGATCATTGATTCGTGACTTGCATCTAAGAAAAAAGATGCCAGTAATACACCAATAACAACTCCTGGGTAACTAGCATGCGACAACGCCTCACCAATCAGTGTTTTTCTTCTTACAAATACAATTGTGCCAACCAAAGATGCACCAAGACACATAAGAATCGCGCCCATTGTTGAGGCAAAAAACAATGGATCAATAAAAAAGTCAAAGATTGAACTCATGCGCAGTCACTTCAACCCTTGAGATTTTTCCTGAGAAAGCTTTGCAGCGTCTGACAAAATAACAGCCCTATTCCCATAGCATTTGGATAGATTTTCTTGTGTGAATACATCGCAAATTTTTCCATGAGTTACTAAACTTGAATTAAGCATCAAGGCACTTTCAAAATAATCTTGGGCTGTATTTAAGTCATGATGAACTACAAGAATTGTCTTACCTTCCGTTTTTAAGACCTTGAGAAGTTCGATAATCAGCTTTTCTGTACCATGATCAACTCCTGCAAAGGGCTCATCCAATAAAAAAACATCCGCATCTTGTAGTAATGCTCTTGCTAAAAAGAGTCTTTGTTGTTGTCCACCAGAAAGCTCACTAATTTGCCTATTCGAGACATCAGAAAGCCCAAGCAAGGCAAGCTTTTCTTTCGTTGCAATTCGATCAGCTTTTCGACTCCACTTCAAAAAACCCATGTCACCATACCGCCCCATTAGAGCTGTTTCAAATACTGTGATTGGAAAATCCCAATCAATATCTCCACGCTGCGGGACATATGCAATTTTTTTTTTCATCTGCCTATATGGCTTTTTGTTAAAAGACACCCTACCAGAAATCAAATCTACATCTTCAACAAGCGCTTTAATAAATGTACTTTTTCCAGCGCCATTTGGACCAAGAACACATGTGAGTGACCCCTCCATGATTTGAAGAGAAATATCCCAAAGAACAGCTGTTTTTCCGTAGTTTACTGTAAGTTGATCAACCTCAATTGCAATCTTCTTATTTTTCATAAACTTCACTCGGATTCAGATTTCTTTTAAGCACTCTAGCATTGTGTCTAATCATCTCTTCATAAGATTCTGGGCCAGAATGTTTAGAGCCCATCGTATCTCCATACAGCGCATCTTTTGCAATAAGAACTGTTTTTCCTTTCTTCTTACAAACAGATACAATTTTCTGAAGAGAACTGCGAGAAATGTTTGACTCTGGAAAAACAACACTTACATTGTTTGTAAGAAGAGAGTCAATCACAAGTTTTATATCCATAATACTCATCTGACCATCAGGAGCAAGTCCTTCCGGCGCAATAAATCTATTTCTCCATTTATCATCTTCCATTTCACAAGGCTCAGACAAATACCTTCTTGAAAAATAGTTAAAGGCATCATGACTCGTAACTAGGTACCTTTGGTCACTTGGAATTGATTGTAAGAGTTGAAAAACTTCTTCATGTAGCGCACGAAGTTTGCTTTTTAATGACTCACTGTTTTGCAGATAAAATTCCCTGTTTTGAGGATCAAGCTTTGAAAAAGCTTCTTGGATTGGATCGATGATCTGCAGCCACAGTGAAACATCCATCCATAAATGAGGGTCTATTATTCCATCCACAAACAGGTATTCACTTGTTTCTACGATACTTTCAGCTACGGGAATTGCCATGGGATGCTTTTGAATATGGTACATGACGCTTGCACCATGCTCCAAACCTAAACCATTATATAATATGATGTCAGCATCTTGCAGCTTTTCACTATCACCCTTTACAAGTTCGTAACTATGGGGATCAATATCACCTTTGATTAGTAAATCAAAAGAAAACTTATCTTTTCCAATTTCTTTTGCGATTCCATCGACCATTGCAATAGTAGATAATATCTTAAACTTATTTTGATCAACACTCTGCTTAGAAACTGCATTTTTTGTAAAAAAAACAAATATGCAGATAGTTACTATAAAGAAACTAATAAGAAAAAGTGTTTTTTGTTTAGTCACAGAAATAAAACCCATTTTGTTATCATGTATTGATTGTTAGCGAAGTATAATAGATTTCCTATTTCTGCTATATAGCAATTTCTCATCCATACATTATTTTAAACGATTTATTAACTGAAATTTTGAAAATTCAAATTTGATTTCCCATGTAAAAATCTAGAAATATCATTTAATAAATATTTGCAAAACAAACTTCAGCTATTAATGCTTGCAAAAAAGATTCTAATCAATATAAAATCACGAGGAAACATTTTTTATTTATCTTGTTGGATTATATCTCAGGATTCAAACTCCAGTTAATAATCAGAGTAAGGTAAATACTTTTTGAGTTTTTTTTAAATTATCGGCGGTTGC
>JAJFMG010000146.1 GCA_021772295.1 Chlamydiota bacterium
CACCCTTATAGAAGTTTTTATCGCATTTTCCCTAAGCGCTATTTTGATTGCTTTTCTCTTTTTCTATTACAAAAATGCAAACATTATAGATGCTCAAATTTCCATAGCAAAACAAGAAGTTTTGCAGAAAAACTATATACAAAAAAAACTCACAGAGATGTTCTATCAAATAGATGAAAATAGCCCTCTTTACCTAGAACGAAAAGAGGATGGTTACAGCCGGCTACACTTTTCTTTGCAAGATCAAATCGATCCTGATCCCATGTTTGCAGGATTACAAAAATGCTTTTTAGAAGAGCTAAATGAGGGCCTATACTTTATCATTGAAACAGCAAAAGATAGCGAAAAAAAAAGAAGAGAAGAGCATCTTTTATCCTTACATAGCAAGATTCAGTGGCAGTTTTATCAAATAGATCCTAAAACAAATGTAATTACACCTTTTCCAAATCTGGAAGTAAAAGACCCCATGCCTCTTTTAATACAGATAAAAGCAAATGATCTTCTTTTGCGCCTAACAACAAAGGCTGGAATAAAACCGATAGCGCTATCATCTATGGGAGAAATGCCATCATGAATATACTTCCCTTTGTGATGATTTTTATCATGATTTTCACCTACTTTTCTTTTTCTTTTTTTACTAAAAACAAAATGTTTACCAAAGAAAAAAAAGGTTATACTCATTACTACTGTGCGAATCGATCCCTGCAAAGTAAACAACAAGATTTTTCTTACCAACACCAAAAAGTAATCCAAGAAAAATCGTCCTCAATTTCATTTGATGCCCCTATTTCTGAAATTGAAAAAGAGGAAAAACCTTATTTTTCTCCAAGGCTTATTTACCCCCCTAAATCTGGTTCACAATTTAACTTAGCATCTGCATTCTATAACGATAGTGACATCGAAAGGAAGGCAGCTATTTCTTTAATGCAGCATTTATATACAGATCTTTTTGTAGCAAAAAAATTTGAACTTTCTTTCGAAGAACTTTTTAATGCGCTGCAAAGAAAAGCTCTTAAACTTTCAACCGATGAGGAAAAAACTTCTTATCACCTTCTAGATCTTTTTCCTGAAAAAGATCTAGAAAAACAGGCTTTTTATCTTCTAATCAAAGGAAGTGCATTTTATGAAGAAAACAAAGGCTATCCACCCTTGGGAGATTTTTTTAATTTTGATCCACAAATGAGAAAAAAGCCCCTATGCTTTAAATTGTCATCAAAACAAACCCTTGCAAGTATATTCAACCCACATATTGCTCAAGAAATTCTAGATGCTGAGAAAAACAAAAAAGCTAAATCTCTATCTCAAAAAATTCTTACAAAAAAAGAACTCAGTGAACTTCTGCAAAATTTTTCCCAAGCAGAAATTGAAAAATTAGATCTTTTCTATTTTATTTCGCCTAGAAAAAACTTAGAGCAGATATCTTACAAAGATCCAAATTCTAATATATCTCTTCGAAGAAAAAGCTAATTTATAGATACTTCTGTTGAAAACTGACTACAAAGATTGTTCCCTTTCCTGGCATTGAAGATACGCTAATTTGCCCCCCATGCTTTTCGACAATCGTTTTTACAAGAGACAAACCAAGACCTGCTCCCCCAAAACTTCTAGAATGAGCCTTATTTACTGTGTAGAAGCGGTTAAAAATTTTATCCAGATCGTCTTTCTCTATTCCGACACCTTTATCTTTAATTCGAATACAAACTTCATTTTTTTTCTTTTCAATATAAATGGAAATTTCAGGGTGCTTTGACGAATATTTGATGCTATTTTCAAGTAGATTGCCAATCGCTCTTTCCAAAAGAGCCACATCAGCTGGAATAACGATGACCTCATCTGAGCAATACGTTTCCATTTTTACCGATGGATGAAGAGAGTATAAATTAGAGCAAATACTATCGATCAATGAGACTAAATCACAATCTTGAAAATTCGTTTTAGGAATATGATCCAAATCTGCTAATAGAAGAAGGTTTTTCACTAGGTGCTGCATGCGATCACAATTGCGAACAATTTTTTCTGTAATATCTTCAAGCATAGCTTCCGATATCTCAGGAAGCTCTTTTAACGTCTCAGCGAACCCTTTGATGATGGTAATCGGTGTTCTTAGTTCATGTGAGGCATTTGCAACAAAGTCCTTTCCAACACCCTCTACTTTTTGCACATCAGATTCTCTTTGAAAAAGAAGTGCTACCTTCTTTTCTTTTGAGAGGTGTTGCATCTGCAGTTTCCAGTTTTTTTTAGTAGCTATTGGAAAAATATATGACTCTTTCTCATTTGATCGAAGCATTGCTTGGTGTTTACTCTCACAAAGCGCCAATTGATCTTTATCTAACACTCGCTGAGAATTAAAAAAGTTTTTTCCTTTTCGTATGTTTGGAAAAAGTTTGGTAGCTTTTTGGTTAAGCTCTAAAACCTTTCCTTTCTTATCTAAGATGAGTACGCAGTCTTCAAGTCCATCTGCAAAAAATGGCAACTTACTAGCTTTTGCCAACTTTTCTTGGATAAGAAGAAACACCAAACAAACTATAACTAATTGAATACCAATAATTTGATATAGAGGTCGAGCTGTTTCTTCAAAAAGAAGAAAGCCATTTAGAAATAAACAGAAAAATAGGAGTAAAACTTTTTTCATTAGCAAAATTTGTATTTACTTAGATTTTACTCCCATGATCTCTTTAAGCATAGTGTATTTTTACCCGACCACAAACAACCGGTTTTAGTTGATTTTTAACTCAAACCACACTTTTCAAATGGAACGCAAGTTTCTTAATTCGCTAAATACAAATTAATTAGAGATCTATAATCTTCTGAAAACAGAAGATTATATAA
>JAJFMG010000147.1 GCA_021772295.1 Chlamydiota bacterium
TATGGATTTTCAGACATTTCTTCCGTATGCTTACGAAAAAATCGGTAGTGAATCTGATACTGGATTTGTTGACTTCCCCATCTTATTGGGATTTCAAGCTTTGAGTGCAAACTTTGATAGTGCAAAGCCCGATCTTCGAGTCACGGTGACTGAAATTCTACCTATTGGAAAATATGATAACTTGGATCCAAATAAAAAAGGTACAGACTTAAAGGGACGAGGCTCTTTTGTTACCTTAGTAGCTCTTAATTTTGAAAAACTATATCAAACATCCTTAGATCACTTTTTTCGTTTACGAGTTAACATACAATATGGAGTGGCAGCTAATACCAAAATAAAAGGTATTAGCGCTTATGGGGGATCTTTTGGTACTAAAGGAAAAGTCAATCCTGGGAATCCATTTATTACAACCATTGGAATGGAATACTCATTAACCCAAAATTGGGCTTTAGCACTTGATATCAATAATATTTTCAGATCTAAATCAACTTTTTCTGGGAGAAGAGGCTTTCTTCCCAATGGACAAAAGGCTAAAGTTGGTGAACCAATTTTCAATCAAACTGTATTAGCACCTGCAATTGAATATAATTTTAGTGCAAACGCTGGACTTATAATAGGTCCAGTTTTTAGCGTATATTCCAAAAATGCAAATGATTTTTACTCACTTGTAATGGCGTATAATTATTTTTACTAAGAGATTGTATGAAGTTTGCATTTTTCATTAATGAGAGAAAAGATGTTCATTTTTTAGGAGATCTTCGCGCCATCGAAGTAATGAAAGAAGGCTTAGAAAGTTTTGGTCATACGGTCGTCATTTCTTCAGATTTGCCAGATGTTATTGATGCAGACTACCTTTTTTTATCTAATGTTAGCTATGACCTTATCCCTAAATATAATCTTCTTAAACTGCTTAAGAAAAAATACTACCTACTTTCCTTCCATGAAGACTTTGCAAAGTGGTCACCCACATGTCATAGTTTTGAGCATCATGTTAAACAAGCTCTTTCCAAGAGTGATCTTTTAGGTCAATTAATTGTAGATCCAAATATCTTAGATAAATATATCTTTCCTCCCTTTTGGAATGCAAAGATAAATGCGAGAGTCATTGAGGAAGCTGAAATTTGTTTTGCAAATTCTTATACTGAAGAGGCAACTATTTTGCGAGATTGTCCTAGCGCAAATACAAAAGTAATTTTTCTATCATCTGGACAAGTTACGCAAAATAATTTTGCATATTCAGATGCATTTCTAAAATTTACTGGGCTTCGCAAAAAAGAGTATATTCTTCAGATAGGGCGGTTTCATCCTAAGAAAAATCAATTGGGATCTATTCTATCATCCCGAAATCTGGATACACCTCTTGTCTTTATAGCTACAAACATCTCTGATTTCAAATATGCCAAGCTTTGTATGGATGCAGCTCATAAATGGAGAAAGGCAAAAACTATCATTATTACCAAAGATCATCTGCTTTCGCCTTATTCCAGTGTGAAAATAATATCCATCAAAAAAGAAACTCAGATGAGTACTCAAATGATTGTGAGTGCATTTCAAAATGCAGGTTTGCATCTGCATCCTTCTTTTCAAGAGCTTCCCGGATATACTTATTTAGAAGCAGCAAGACTTGGAATTCCATCTGTTGGATCTTCTTGGACTTCCATTCATGATTACTTTCTAGATGGCGAAGGTAAATACACTTTAGATGATCGTATCCAAACTTTTTTACCACACCATATCCAAGATCTTGAAGATGGAATTAAAAAAATGCTTGGTAAAGAATACCCTCCATCTGAGCATTTTATTTTTCAAATTGATGCCCAATCCATTGCTAAGAAACTCTTAAATAAAATATTACATCAAGTGAATTAAATTTAGTATGTCTATTCATGGATCTTTTTTCCAATTCTTCGTTTCCAACGAATAGCTACAAAACTTGCAGAACTTTTTAATTATTTTTTGATAAGGGCGTCAAAATTGATCCGAATATATCGAAGGGAGTTTTTACTCAAAGAGAGTAATTGTAAAAGAATTTCTGTAACATTTTTGCATTGTGATACCACAAGCTTCATAAGATTTGAGTCTTGGAGCTGTAGAAGAGAGCTTTCCGTAATCTGATGCAGTTGTTCTAGATACAAGTGTCGAATGCGTGACTTTTTGATATATGCAATGCAGTTGCTTGTTAATTCTTGGATATCAATCAAATGCAAGCTATCTAACTGAGTCATGGCCTGCAGTAAATTTTCTAGATTCTCATCTGTAATAGCGCATGACCTTAACGAAAGTACTCTAAGATTTGGGCAATGTATAGAGAGTGAGTTGATAGTTTTTTCAGAAATCGAGATACTACTTAAAAAAAGCTCTTTTAAATTTGGAGAAAAGGAACATAGCCTTTTCAACCCATTATTTGTTAAAGAAAAACAATCTTCTATGTAAAGTCTTTCTAATGTCATCATACTAGATGACATGCGATTTAATTGCATATCTTGCACAAAACTGCAGTTGGTAAGATTGAGCTCTTCCAACCTTTCTAAAGAGAAAATATCTTCTAAGATATTTTCAGTGAGTAGAGCTTGTGAATGCAGATTCAGGTACTGAAGGTGAGAGCAGTTTTCGAGAATTTTTCTGAGCATTTTATCCGTAATTCCAAAGGCATTCTCAAGATTTAATTTAATCAGAGACTTATGAGTACAGATGGCATCTATGATTTCATTTGTTATTGGATTTACGGCTTTAAGAGATAGGCTATAGAGATTATCTGCTTTTTGTAATTTGGAAAGAATAACTTCATGGCTTTTTTCATTTTCTAATTGAAGCGAAAAGCTATTTGTTGATTTGGGAGCTATCTTGTCATTGCCATATAACTTTTGAAAGGTAGATTTATATGAGATAAGTTCACCCTTTAAGCGAGCGTGTGCTAATTCGTCTTGTTTATTCTCAGAACTTGTGGCGCTATAGATCTTGAAATACTTAAGCTGTTGATCGATTTCTGCAATATAGTCACCATCTCTTTTTCCAATCTTTCCAAATGGGGATGGATTATGGAAAAAGACGTGTCTCTTTGGATTGCTGCGAAGTAGTGATGTTCCAATCGAGTGATTGACACCCCTAATCTGAAGAAGATCCATGACAGTTGGTAATAGATCTATTTGTGAAGATGGTTCGCGAACGATTGTCGGTTTGATTTGATCCTTTCCATAAATCAGAAGAGGTATATGCACATTTTCAGAAGAGATGTCTTTCATAACAGCAAAATGTTGCTCTTTTTCTAATACACTTTGGCCATGGTCTCCTAAAATAAAAAGAAGCGTGTTATCTAGTAAATTTTTCTTCTTGAGTAATTCTATGAACATCCCTAAGCAATAATCACTATAGTGCATAGAAGAGAGAAATTTTTGGTAATTCTTATCTAAATGACTTGGGAATATTTTTTTATGAAAATGAATTGGAACATGCCAAGGGTGATGATTTGAGACGGTAAAAAGAGTTAAAAAACTGGGCTGAGATTGTTTCTCTAAATACTGCGCCGAATATTGCATTAAGTATTCATCCGGAATCCCCCAACTCATTTTTTCAGCTTCTGGATATTTTGAAAAAATTTCATTTTTTCCAATCATGTGATCGAAACCATTTGCTGGAAAAAACTCCATTTTGTTTTCAAAATTTAGGGATCCATTATGTAAATAGGAGGTTTTGTATCCCTTCTCTTTCAATAATTTTGCAATGCTAATTAATGGAACTTTCGTTGCATTTCTACTGGTGTCAATTGGGGCTGGAATTCCAAAAAGAGATGAAATAGCGGCGTTTGCAGTGGTTACCGAATTAGAATAAAAATTAGAGAAAAAAGCGCCTTGTTTGGCAAGTTTATCAAATTCTGGGGTGACATTCCATTTTCCCCCAAGTTCTCCTACATCTTTGGCTCGAAAAGACTCCATAAATAGAAAAATTATATTTGGGTCTTTGGACTTCTTTTCGTACGTAAAATTTTTTTCCCCATGAAAACCATTCGTATATTTTAAAAGTGGAAATTTAGGGTCGAGATGTGTGTAATTTTCACATCCTGGAAGAAATGTATTTTGCTTCTCTTTTTTGGAAAGAGAGGCAAAATAAAACTTTCCGATTCGATAAAGCTCTTTTTCATACAGAAAAAAAATGGGGCTTAAATGATATTCAGCGTCTGGATTTGCTCTAAAAATTAGAATAAATCCAAGGGCCACAAGCCTTGCATAAAAAAGCGCTAAAGAGCTTGATTCAACCGGTGGAAAAATACTCGCAACCATCAGTAGAATGATTACAAATCCAGCCAAAAAACTAAGGGTATCAGTCTTGGAAACAGAGTCTGCAAAAATTTTGCCTTTTCTGAGAAATTTTAGGTAAGAGAGTTCTAAACGAACCCTACTTTTTTGAAAGAGTAAAAAATCAAAGTATGAAAGCGATAGAAAAAGTCCAACAAAACTCTTTCCAAAACTTCCTAGCAAACTTGCAATGAGAAGAATTTGAGAGCAAATAAATAATGCTTGCAGTCCGCAAAGAAAATGATTCTTTATTCCAAACTTTTTTTTTCCAATAGTTTGGAAAAGCAGACTTGGAATGAATAAAAGAAGTATTTGAAGTGTATAGGTTCTCAAAAAATGCACTCATATGTTTTTTTTAATATTGATTCTTAGAAAAATCTTGGCAAGATTTTTTTTAGAATATTCCTAAGGAATTTAACATGATAAACACAATGATAAATGGCGCTAGATATTTAATGCCTACAGATAAGTACATTCGAATAAAGGGATATCTTTCGAAAAGAGATCCAGTTCCTCTTTTAATGTTGGTAAGACCTTTATGAATGCCCCACTTCCAACCGACAAGTAGCACAGCAAACAGCCCCCCAATTGGAATCAAAATATTGAGCGATAGGTAGATTAAAAATTGGAATATGGTCATGCCAAAAATTTGAGCGTGACGAAGAACCCCAAAAGATAATGTACACAGCAGCGCTACAAATAAGATACAACTAGAGGCTACTAGCACTGCCTTTTTTCTTTTCCATTGGTTACGATCTATTAGATAGGAAATAAATGGTTCCATAGCAGATATTTGTGAGGTAAGTCCTGCCATCAGAAGAAGTAAGAAAAATGCAAAACATAGAATATATCCCCCACTCATAGAAGAAAAAATCAGAGGTAGAGTTTGAAACATTAAACTCTCTCCAGATGATGCTGGCAAGCCAAATGCAAATACGATCGTAAAAATAGCGACACCCGCTAGAATTGAAATAAGTGTTCCAAAAAAAGCAATCGGCAAGCAAGTAGTGGGCAGATTCTCATTTTCATCTAGATAACTGCCGTAGGTAACCATAGTTCCTTGTCCAAGACTTAGTGAGAAAAACGCCTGACCAAGAGCCATCAAAATTGCTTTGGGGGTAATTGATGAAAAGTTGGGTGAAAATAGAAAGGATATCCCCTTTTCTCCACCTTTTAGTGTCAGGCCTTTTATTGTAAGTATAATTAATACAATCAAAAGTAGTGGCATCATGATTTTATTGCTTTTTTCAATGCCTTTAGAAACCCCCGTTTGAAGAATAAATATACAAAGTCCCATAGCAAGTATCGTGTATACTAAAGGCTTAATAGGTGATGTTGTCAGAGTTTGAAAATAGTCAAGGGTTTGGGTAGATGATTGAAAATTTGTGAGTTTTCCGATTACAGCTTCTACGAAGTAGCCGAGAGTCCATCCTACAATCACTAAATAAAAAGAACTAACTAGAAATCCTGTAAAGATGGTGAGTTTTCCAGCTTTCCCCCACCTTGCATTGCCAAGGATCTTATAAGCCCCGCTCGGGCTTAGTTGTGTTTTTCTACCGATTGTAATTTCAGAAAGAAGTACAGGAAACCCTATTACAAGAAGGCATAAAAGATAGAGTAAAATAAAGGCGGCTCCCCCATTTTCCCCGACAACGTAGGGAAACCTCCAGATACTACCAAGACCAACTGATGATCCAATCGCTGCCCAGATAAACCCCATCCGGGAGTTCCATTTACCTCTTACCATTGCTTCGATTCCTACTTATCTAATTTGGTTGTAAAATAATAATAATAAAGGAGATAAAAATGCAATCGGATATAAGTCGAATCATCATACATTTATATGATTTTCATCTAGAGACAAAAAGATTGCTGTGTTAGTACAATACTTCGTACTTATATGGAGAATTTTTTTGAAAAAACAAGAGCTTTCCTTTTTTGAAACGCCTGTGTCTGCAGGATTTACATCCCCGGCAAATGACCCCCTCCAGCAAAAGCTTGATCTCAATGATTATTTAATTACAAATCGGACATCTACCTTTTTTGTTAGAGTGCAAGGAGATTCCATGATAGGGGCTGGAATTCAATCGGGAGATATCTTGATTGTAGATCGATCGATACAGGCCAGATCGAATCAGATAGTAATTGCAGTGCTAGACTCTGAATTCACAGTAAAACGAATTCGGTTTGATGATGAGTGCGTATATCTTCTCCCTGCAAACGCCAAATACCCCGATATCAAAGTCACTCAAAATCGAGATTTTCAAGTATGGGGCGTGGTTACATTTGTAATTCATAAGGCAAAGTAATGTTTGCTTTGATTGACTGTAATAATTTTTTTGTATCTTGTGAGAGAGTTTTTAATCCCAAACTTTGGAATAAACCTGTTGTTGTACTTTCCAACAATGATGGCTGCGCTGTTGCTAGATCAAAAGAGGCGAAAGATTTGGGTATTCCGATGGGGGCGCCAGTTTTTAAATATAAAGCTCTTTTTCAAAGAGAAAATGTATTGGCGCTTTCTTCGAACTTTTCTCTGTATGGAGATATGTCACAAAGAGTAATGGCAACACTTGAAACATTTCCTTTTAAGACAGAGGTCTACTCTATAGATGAAGCTTTTGCCCACCTTCCCATGTTGTCAAAAGAAGAACTTATAAAAATTGGAACCTCTATCAAACAAAGAATTGAAAAATGGGTTGGCACTCCAGTAACTGTAGGTGTTGCACCTACGAAAACGCTTGCTAAGGTTGCCACAGATATTGCTAAAAAAGATTGTAGTTGCAGAGGCGTATTTGTAATAGAAAATGCGAAACAGGCAGATCCTTTTTTACAAAAAAGATTGCCTCGAGATATCTGGGGAATCGGAAGAAAGTCTGCGCAGTTTTTAGAAAGTCGATATATACTTTCAGCTCTTGATTTCAAAAATGGATCTCCTGACTGGATAAAAAAAAATTTAAAAGTTACTGGATACAGAACCTTTTTAGAGCTTCATGGAAAATCTTGTATTGCACTGGATTCTAAAATACAGAGAAAAAGTCTTTTGCATTCAAGATCCTTTGCTTGTGAAATTGAAAAGCAAGAAGATCTAAATAATGTTCTCTCTACTTTTGTATCCTCTTGCGCTAAAAAACTCAGAAAAGAAAAATTAGTTGCTTCTGAAATGTCGGTGTTTATAAGTTCCAATCGGCATCAAAAGCCCTATTATTCGAATGAATCACATGCAAGGCTAATACCCACCTCTAATACATCTACATTACTTCAAGTTGCAAAAGAGGGATTGTCACGTATTTTCAATCCTAATTACACTTATAAGCGTGCAGGTGTTGTTTTTTATGATCTTGTTTCTGAATCACATGCACAATCTGATCTTTTTTCCTGCAGAAAAAAAGATGAAAAAGGAAAAAAGCTAATGAAAATTCTAGACCAAATTAATCATAGATATGATCAAAAAGCGCTTTTTTTTGCTGCGGAAAAAAATGGTAAAAAAATCAAAAGTAGACAAGAGAATATTTCTTCTAAATTTACAACATCTTGGAATGAAATCTTAACAATTTCGATTTAACCTGAAAATATATCCAAAAATTTCATTTTATTTCGTGCAATTTTCTTAACCCTTGTTACTTAGTCAATCTTTTGCTCATGTTGTTTTTAATAAAAAATTGTCATGAAAGCATAATAATAACTTAGTGACAATATAGAGCATTTTTGATAGATTGTTTTGCCAAATTATTTAACTATTTGGGTTTACTATGTCTTCCAATGGAAAAAGCAATCGAACGCTTAGTGTTTTTTTACTAGCAATGATCAACGTTTCAGCTATTTGCAGTATTAAGAATTGGCCGCTGACCGCAGAATTTGGTTTTTCATCTATTTTTTACTTTATCATTGCAGCTCTTGCCTTTTTTGTGCCAATGTCACTTGTCTCTGCAGAGCTTGCCTCCGGATGGCCCAAACGTGGAGGAGTTTATGTTTGGGTAAGAGAGGCCTTTGGACATAGAAGCGCCTTTTTAGCTTCGTGGCTTTTTTGGATCAATAATGTAGTATGGTACCCAACTATTTTATCCTTTATTGCTGCAACAATTGCCTATTGCATAGACCCCGCATTAGCTCAAAATACGACCTATATGTTTAGTGTAATTTTTATCACATTTTGGGCAACTACAGCTGTTAATTTACGTGGAATGAAAACTTCTGGTTGGATTAGTACCATTGGAGCTGTCTTTGGAACACTTATACCTGGAACTGTTATTATTGTGCTTGGATGTATGTGGTACTTTTCAGGTAAGCCGATTCAAATTGAATTTACAATGGATTCCTTTCTTCCAAATCTATCAAGTCCTTCACAATTAGCGTTTTTAGCAGGAGTGCTTCTTGGTCTTGCTGGTATGGAAATGTCAGCTGTACATGCAAGAGAAGTAAAAGACCCAAGAAAAAATTTCCCAAAAGCAATCTTACTCTCAGCACTAATAATTATTGTTCTCTCAGTACTGGGAACTCTTGCCATTGCTATTGTGATTCCACAGTCTGAAATAAGCTTAGTTTCAGGTGGATTAGAAGCAATTGCCTTCTTCTTAAGATCGTATGGACTTGGATGGAGTGTACCTCTTGTTTCCTTTTTGATTGCAGTTGGCGCTCTCGGTCAAATGAGTACATGGACAGTTGGACCGACCAAGGGTTTACTTGCTGCAGCTCAAGATGGGGACCTTCCACCAGTACTACACAAAATGAATAAGAAAAATATGCCTGTTGCAATGATGATCTTCCAAGGGATCTTTGTATCAATTTTAGCAACAATATTTTTACTTATGCCAGATATTAGTGCATCGTTTTGGTTGCTTCTTGCTCTTACATCTCAACTTTACTTGCTTATGTATGTACTTATGTTTGCTTCTGCTATTCGACTCAGACATAAAAGTCCTAATGTAGACAGACCATACAAAATTCCAGGAGGATTGCCAGGAATTTGGATCGTAGGTGGCGTTGGATTCCTAAGCGCATTAGCTTGTATTATTCTCGGTTTTTTCCCACCAGAACAGATTGAAACAGGAAACAGTACATTTTATGTATCATTCTTACTGATCGGAATGGTCACCATGTGCCTAGCGCCATATATTATTCTGAAATTCAAAAAACCATCTTGGAATGAAGTCAAAACGCCTGATTTTGAAGATTAAATTGATGAGCAAGAGAGTTTTCTTGCTCAAATATCTACTCAACCAAGTTTCAATAGTAGTTGAAAAAAAGGAGTCCAATTTGATTCCGTGACCAACTACTATAAGCGCTTTTTGAAAAGAATGCATACCAGAGAGTTGTTCCATTTTAGATGAGCTTTTAACTTCAATCGCAACAAGTTTTCTCCCTTTTTTGAGAATAAAATCGACCTCTTCATTTTTTCTCTAGTAGTACGCCTCTATTTGTTTTCCACGTATGCTATTTAAAATGTATACACCGACATCAGACTCAGTAAGCCTTCCCCAAAATTCCTTGTCGCTTTTTGCTTCCTGGAAGGTTTTTATACTGAGTGATTTCACTCAGAATACTGAGGAAAATCACAAAATTTAGAGAAGCCACCATGTTGCAATTGAAAGATATAACGCTGTTGTAAAGACATCAGCAAACATCAGAACAACAGGACCTGCTGCAACTTTAGGATCCCAGTTTCTTTTATGAAGTATAATTGGAACAAGCGCTCCGAAAGATGCTGAGAAAAAGATCCCAAATAATATACCTATTCCTATGGTAAGAGCAGGTCCTATCCCTTGCCCCCAACAAAGAGAGAGTAACCCAACTGAGACAGCGGATGTAACAGATAGTAAAAGTACTACTTTTAGTTCGGAGACAACTCTTTTAAGAGCTGCTTTCATCCGAAGCGATTTTTTTGGAAGTGACTGCATACTTTGTGTCATCGATTGCATAGAAATTGATTCAGAAAGAGTTAGTAGCAGCGGAATAAACATAGCTAGAATAATTACTTCTGATAAAACAAGCTCATAGACTCTAGAAATAATAGCGCAAGAGATTCCCCCAAAGATATTACATGTAATCCAAGGCATACGGCTTTTGTAGCTTTTGAAGGGGCTTACCTTTTTTTTATCTTCAATCACCATACCAATGAGTTGAAAAACATCGCTCCTTCTTTTTTCTCTAGCGACGTCAACAGACTCCTCTAAGTAGAAATCAACATCAATCACACCAACAAATTGTTTGTCCTCATTAACGACAGGTAGAGCTAGAAGCCGATTCGATTCTAGGAGCTCAATAGCCTTTTGGAGTTTTTGATCGGAGGTTAAAGATACGATGGATGTAGACATAATCTTTTTTATGGGAGCACTAGGATCATTTAACAAAAAAGCTCTAGTGGGAACGTAGCCCCTTAATTTTTCTTCAGAGTCTAGCACATAAAAATAGATGATCTTTAGGTCAATTTTCTTTTTTCGGATTCTTTTAAGCGCATCTTCTATCGTTTCATCAATGTATACGATTGTATCTACTTTTCGAACGAATTGGGATATAGGTTTTGAAAGGTCTTTGTTACTCATTTATTACTCTCCTAAAGTCTTAGAATCTACCCTAGAATCTGTTTAATATCAAACCAATCTGAAGATGCTTCGATTAAATGTATTTCAAAAAATATTTTTTTGAGATAGGTTGTTCTCCAGCAATTTAAAGTAAGCAGGTCAAATATGAGATTTAATATGAAGTCAGTTTTTTTGTTTCTTGTTGGAATCAGTTCATCGTTATTTGCATCTGAAGATCTTCTGATGAAATTCTCTGAAGATAAATGGAAATTTGAATCTAAGTACGAAACCGAACAATTCGAGACCTATCTCTATACAATCGAGGGAGAGTCTATTAACAATTGGACAGAGATACTTACAACAACAAGAATGCCACGTATCAATATTACTTTACAGAGCTATTGTGCAAATGTCCTCTCTTCAATACAAAGTGATTACCCTAATGTGAGTATTGATTATCAAATAATTGATAAAGGTAGAACTTCCTTTTTTTTTGAGTGGTGGATCGAAAACCAAAGTGAGAATCCGCAACATAATTGGATAAGGGTTGTAAATGGGGAAAATAATACTTTTGTAATCTGCTACTCATCAAAAAAAGCAGATGCTATAGACTTTGAGTTAAAAGAGTCAATTGTCAATGCGAAAATACTCGATCTTTGTAGACTTAATGTTAAAAACGAATGTGCATTGTATACATCCTATTCTAATCAAATGTTTTCATTTAAAATTCCTCAAATATGGACATATATGGACTCATTTCAGGAATCATTAGAGGCCGGTACAGTTTTTACACATGTTTTTTTACTACCTGAAGAAAACGGAGTTATAGTTATTGAAGATTTTCCAAATAGTCAAAATTCATCGACCTATGAATTTTTAAAAATGGAATTGGAAACCGTTCGTAAAAACAGCACGAATTCAATCCATGTGGTAAAAATGAAAAAAGAAGATGGAAGTCAAAGCGTTGGCGTTGTTTTTGATCCCCAAAAAGTATCTGATGTGAACAATATAAAAAAATTTAGCGCATACTATAATTATGCAAATAGAGCGATTAAGTTTACAGCAAGTGCAAGTTCAAGTATGTTTGAGGCTTATCTTCCTCTTTTTAAAACAGCTTTCTTAAGTCTAAAATCAAAACCTTCTGAGCTAAAATAAATTTAAAATACATGTTTACCACCTGTAATTCAAACCTAATTTTCATTGCCAATAACTAAGCATTATTCTATAGTTTTAACATGAACGAAAAAAAAACCACCTCCTGGAATAAGGTTGCTCCTTGGTATGACAATTTAGTTTCTACAAAGGGCCACTACTATCACAAAGAAGTGATACTCCCCCATTTAATCCCTCTTATCTATCAAAAGAAAAAGATCAGCATTCTAGATCTTGGCTGTGGTCAAGGGATATTATCGAGATGTCTAAAGAAGGATAGTATCTACTATGGAGTTGATATTGCTTCAGATTTAATAGAGTCGGGTAAGAAGAAACGCATTTCTTCTTCGCATCATTTTTACCCTCTGGATGCTACTGGAAAACTCGATTTTGATAAAAAAGATTTCACACATGCAACGCTTATCCTTGCTTATCAAAATATGGAAAATCCCAAGCTTGCGCTTATGAATGCAAAGCGCCACCTAAAAGAAGATGGTAGCCTTATCATGGTAATCAATCATCCATGCTTTCGTATTCCTAAACATAGTTTTTGGGAAACGGATAGAAATGGGCAAAGATATCGTAAAATTGATCGCTACTTAAGTCCCTTTGAAGTCGAAATCGAAATGAATCCAGGAAAAGATAATTCTGAGAAAACCATTTCTTTTCATTATTCCCTTTCCCAGATATCTTCCGATTTAAAGGAAGCCGGATTTGCCATTACCTCTATGCATGAATTATGTTCCAATAAGAAAAGTGTTGGAATCAAAGGGGAAACAGAAAATTTTTCTCGCAGAGAATTTCCTCTTTTTTTAACAATAGAAGCAAGATGTGTGACATAAAGACCACTTCCATTAGCGTGATTTGAAATTAGGATCGGTGTATGTGCGGAATTTTTGGTTATGTAGGAACAAAAAACTCGAATAAAGATAAAAAAAATCCTGTATCTGTTTGTTTAGAGGGATTAAAGAGTCTGGAATATCGTGGATATGATTCTGCAGGAATTGCAGGTGTATTTAACGGCAAACTTCTCTCTTGTAAATCTGCTGGAAAAATTCAGTCCCTGCAAGATGCTATTTTATCTAATGAATTAAAACTTGATATTGCAATAGCTCATACAAGATGGGCAACTCATGGGAAGCCCACTGATTTAAATGCGCATCCCCATCTAGATCAAGATGATTCTGTTGCCATTGTTCACAATGGGATTATCGAAAATCATGACTCTCTTCGAGATATGCTTATTGAGAAAGGGTTTACTTTTCAGTCCGATACGGACTCTGAAGTAATAGCTCAACTCATTTCTCACTACTATAAAGGTGACATTCGGAAAGCTGTGCTTAAAGCGATTAATATTTTGCAAGGATCACTGGCAATAGCTGTAATTCATAAGAATCACCCACATGAAATTTTAGCTGCAGCAAAAGAGAGTCCCCTTGCAATTGGTGAAAAAAATGGAGAGTATTTTCTTTCTTCTGATCCCAATTCTTTTAAAGAAGAATCTCTGAATGTCTTTTATTTACAAGAAGGAGAAGTCGCTATTCTAAAAGATGGTGGCGTGGAAACCTACAACTCTCTTGGTGATCCTATTACCAAACTCAAAGAGTTAGCCTCTTTTTCTAAAACAAGAGTTACCAAAAATGGATATGAGCATTTCATGCTCAAAGAAATCTTTGAGCAACCTGAAACTATTCAACATACACTTCACAACAGGTTGAAAGAAGATTTTGGGACTGCTGTTTTTGATTCGATTTCCCTATCTCCCCATGAGTTGCAGTCTGCAAATCGCATTTTGCTACTTGCCTGTGGAACTTCTTGGCATGCAGCATGTATTGGCGCTACCATGCTCGAAAGTATTGCAAGAATTCCAACTGAAGCGCATATCGCATCTGAATTTAGATACACGAATCCAATTATCTCCGAAAATACTCTTGTAATTGCGATTAGCCAATCTGGAGAAACTGCAGATACCATAGCCGCTGTTCGTGAAGCAAAGGCTAAGGGCTCAAAAGTCATCTCTATTTGCAACGTAAAAAACTCTACCCTAGCTCGAGAATCTGATAGCACATTGTTTTTAAGAGCGGGACCAGAAGTGAGCGTCTGCTCTACAAAAACATTTACATCTCATTTAACAGCTCTTGCTCTTTTTACTTTATATATGGCAAGGCTTCGGCATATGGGTAAAGAAGAGGGAAAAGTCTTTATTCAGGGACTGAAAGAACTTCCAACTAAAGTTGATCGCATCTTATCTCAAGAAAAAGTTATTGCAAAGTTTGCCAAGAAATATGCGAAATTCGATAACTTTTTCTTTTTGGGACGTCAGTATATGTTCCCAACAAGTCTTGAAGCTGCTTTAAAGCTCAAAGAAATCAGTTATTTAAGCGCGATGGCATATCCTGCTGGTGAAATGAAGCATGGGCCTATAGCTCTTGTAAATCCAGATCTCGCTGTAGTTGGACTTTGTGGAAATGCTAAAACGCAAGATAAGATGATTTCCAACCTGATGGAGGTTAAGGCTCGTGGTGGCACCATTCTAGCTTTTGCTCCTAAAGGATATGAACCGATAAAAACAATTACAGATGATATCATCTGGCTGCCAATAGCCTGCGATGAGTTATCTGCTATTCTCTATTCAGTAGGTACGCAACTTTTTGCATATCATATTGCTAAACTTCGTGGAACGGATATTGATCAACCGCGTAACTTAGCAAAGTCTGTGACAGTTGAGTAAGTATGTATTGGGACATTTTATTATTTGTCCTGATAATGACTCTTTTTATCATAATAGGAGTCTATAAACAAAATAGGGTCAGATCCCAAGATTCATATCTCTTTGCAAAGAAAAACTGCAGCTATTTAAAAATGACATCCGCACTTGTGATGACTGAACTGAACACATCCACGTTGTTGTCGTTTGCAGGACTTGGCTTTTTGGTGGGTAAAAAGGCTTTGTTTTTACCCCTTATATTCCTAATTGGACTTTTATTTTATTCCTTTACCGTTGCAAAAAAATGGAAGGAATCGAATGTTAATTCTGTTTCAGAGCTATTTAGAAGACATTATGGTGAGAAAATTGCTAACCTTGCATCTGTTTCTCTCCTATTTGCTATGCTTGGATTTTCAGCAGTTTATATCAAATCGATGCAATATATTTTTTTCCCATTTTTCCCCCATACCTCCGCTTGGGTAATAACCGGTGCAGTTGTTATATTAACGCTTTTTATGAATGCAAGAGGTGGACTAACATCTATCTTAAGAACCGATCTTGTGTCACTTGGTTTTATCCTACTTTTTTTTCCTGCCATTTTCTACTTTGCTATTAAAGGAAGTGATGTTAGTAATCTTTGGAAAAAATCTTCCTTTATGCCAGATGCTCTTCCAATTTCCTTCATCATTTCACTTATCATATTAACAATGTTTACCTATATTTTAGCGCCTTGGTATGGACAAAAAATTTTTGCTGCTAAAAATAAACAAGTAGCTTTTGTATCTAGTATTACATCCTCTATTTTGGTCTTTAGTCTATATGGTTTAATCACGCTTAGCATGGCATTTTTTAGAGTCAATACAAGCCTTTCAAATCACGAAATGGCCCTTCCATTTTTTTTGAATAAGCTCGTTCCTATAGGACTTAGAGGCATAGGATTTGCGCTTTTGTTTACCATAGGTAGTACGACTTTATCGGGAGTATGGAGCGCAATGAGCTCCATGATAAGTATCGACTTCATAAAACAAAGAGATTCAACGCATCAAAGCGCCTTACAATTTACTATCCTGGTTGCAATTTTATCTTACCTGGTTGCAAACATTGCAATTGATCAGATTTTTTCGAAAATGATTCTTGCTAATATCCCAATTGCAGCGCTTTCTTTTGCTCTTCTTGCAGCCTTCTATTGGAAGAGAGTGTCGCCAATTGGAGCTTATGTGAGTATATCTACAGGACTTATTTGGGGAGTGTTTTGCTATCTATATTTTGGTGATACAACGTATACAATCTATTGGGCCTTTATAGGCGTGCCACTTATTTTTGGTTCTGGA
>JAJFMG010000148.1 GCA_021772295.1 Chlamydiota bacterium
GCACCTGCTGTAGATACAAACGCAGACGCACCTGCTGTAGATACAAACGCAGACGCACCTGCTGTAGATACAAACGCAGACGCACCTGCTGTAGATACAAACGAAGACGCACCTGCTGTAGATACAAACGCAGACGCAGAAGAGTTTGTAGACGCAGAATAGTTTGTAGATGCAGAATAGTTTGTAGATGCAGAAGTCGAATCTGGTAATTAATCCAGATTCTTCATTACTGTAATTTTGTATTCATTACAGAAGTTATTTTTAAGAAGCATTTACTTTCGTAAATGCTTCTTTTTTTACTTAACTGAAAGAGCTACATAGAAGTCACTATTTGACTCTAAATATTTTTTGATATACAAGACTGTTGATTTTTTTGAGCTCCAATTCAAAAAAATACAAAGTTAGCAAAATGTTAAGTGGTACTTTTCGGGTGCTGAGACTAAGTTGAAATGGATAGGTGATGTCGATTCAATTAAATAGTTTTTTATCCTTTTCTTTATTTGGCCTTAATAATACTATTTTTGGGCATATAAAAAATATATGAGAGGATGACGTCTTTAAAACATCCTTTCTTTAGAAATATAGTCATTTTTAGGAGGTTTTTCTATGGCTAATCCAGTTTCACTCTCAGGTGTTCAAACACTTGATCAGAATACTCTGAACGCTTCAACTGATAAAAGATCTGATAGCAGTGCAGATGTTAATACAAGTACAATTGCTTCAGCAGGGCCTTCAAAAGAAGTAGGCTTGCTTTCAAAAATAGGAAACGGTGTGAAATATTTATTTTGCGATCTTCCTAAATATATAATTAATTTTATTACATGTGGGTGCTTATTTGCTGAAGATACAAATGATATAGATCCTACAGTTGTAAGTACTGAAACAGAACCGTCTTTAATTGAACGGATTAATGATGCGGCTGCAAGACTAGCGTCGGATGTTGTAGGTGAACAAACTGTTGAGCAGGAAATTCAAACATTAGAGGATATTCTTCTGATTGATGTGAGCGATGCGACAGGTAAAGAAAAGACTGAATTAGTTGCATCTGTAATGAGTTCTTTTAATGAGAATATCTCACAAGATTTGAAAGATATTATTTATGGAGCAGTATCAACTGCGCTACCAGAAGGTGATGAAAGAACTGGAGAGGCTTTATTTGCTGAAGATCCATTTGCTCAAGCTCCTGTACTCGCAAATTTAAAACCTGTGTGTTCTTCTATTCAAAATATGAAAAATACAACTAATTTTGGAGATCCTTCTAAAGTAAGAGAGGTTCTAGGATTTGTAGATGCTGTCAGAAATATTGAATTAACGGAGACTAGCCGCTTAATTCTATGTCAAGCTGCAAAGGAACATTTGCAGGGAACGTCTGAAGAGCTCACTGAAGTAAAAGCTCACATAAATCCAAGATTATTTGGATCTCAAGGTGAAGCAGCTTCTATGGCTGAGAGGACTGAAATAGAGTTTTACTCGTGAAGTTGAATGAGAAAGAAGGATAATTCTTGATAGATAAAGTTCTATCCTAATTTTTTGTAGCCACCCAAGATAATGGGTGGCATTTTTTATAGTAAGCCAAACTATATATTATATTTGCGGAAGTTCCTTTATGGAGGGGATTTCTATGCAAAATCTTGGAGCGAGAATCGCTGCATATCACATATGGTTCTTGCAAAAGAATGGAATATTTTGCAAAATAACTCCTTCATTTAAAATCTCTTAAAGGTTCCATTTAATATGCGACGATCTATTTGTTATTCAGAGCCCAAAGCTGCTATTGCAGGAATGGTGTCAAATTGGAAATTTATTTATACATCTGAAAATTCTCTTTCTAAGGGCACGACTCTTAAGTTTGATTTAGCAAGTCATGGCGAAGAAATTGATTGGGAAATTCCAGTAGTTGGATCAAAGAAAAAATCTAATTTTATCTGGATGGAATTATCTGATGGAAAAATACTTAATGGTAAGCTTGTTGATCCAAAAGATCCTAAGTGTTCTATTTTTGAATTCTTATTACCTCAAGAAGTAGGAGCTGGTGAGAGTTTTGCTATTATGTTAGGTGCCTTTGGTAAAGAGAAAGGTGGTAATGGAGCGCAGCAATTTGTCCAAAGAAGAAAGCCTTTCTATTTGCATATTGAACCAAAAAGTAAAAAAGAGAGCAAAGAGGTTGAGGAGTTTTACGTAGACATTAAGGGTGGAAAACTCTCGTCCATTCGGATCTTGGTGCCATCTTCTGTTAATAAAAATCAGAGGTTTGATGTTGTAGTTAGGTTCGAAGATCAATTTGGAAATTTGACGGGAAATGCGCCAGAGGGAACATTGATTGAACTTAGTTATCAAAAGCTACGTGAAAATATATCCTGGAAACTTTTTGTTCCTGAAACGGGATTTATCACTCTTCCCAATCTTTATTTTAATGAAGAGGGGATCTATAAGATAAACCTTAAGAATCTAAGTACCAATGAAGAATTTGTTTCATCACCGATTAAATGTTTTGGGAGTAACCCAGAATCACTTTTTTGGGGTGTATTTCATGGTGAAACGAAGTTATACAACACACCTGAAGATATAGAGTCATCTCTTAGATACATGCGAGATGATCAAGCAATGCAGTTTTTTGGAGTATCTCCGATAGAAGATGAGAAAGTCACTTCGAATGATCTTTGGAAAAAGGTGTCGAGTTTTGTTGCCGAGTTCAATGAAGAAGATCGATTTTCTTCATTTCTTGGGTTTCAATGGAATGGAGAGGCTGGAACAGAAGGGCTTCGAACGTTGGTCTATGCAAAGGACAATAAGCCTCTTCTTAGATTTAAAGATTCTAAGTCGAATCAATTAAAAAAGATCTATAAGAGTCACACGCCAAATGAAATCATTTCCATTCCAAGTTTCACTATGGGCTCTAATGTTAAGTATGACTTTAAGAACTTTGATGCAGAATATGAACCTGTAGTTGAGATCTATAATGCATGGGGCTCCTCAGAGTGTCTTGAAAAGGAGGGCAACCTAAGACCTATTAAGGGGAAAGGTAAAAAAGGAGTTCAAGAAAATAAGGATGGATCAATTCGACGTGCACTTAAACAAAACCATAGATTTGGGTTTACAGCAGGTGGCGTTGATAACAGAGGTGTTTTTGCAGAATTAAAAGAGGCTGGTCAAACGCAATATTCACCTGGTATTACAGCTGTACTTTCTAAAAATCATACTAGAGATGCAATTTTTGCAGCTCTTCAGAAAAAAGCGTGTTTTGCAACAACAGGCGCTAGAATTATTCTTGGATTCGAAATTGCAAAGCATCCTATGGGAAGTGAGCTTTCAACAGAAGATAAGCCGGGTCTTGTATTCAATCGACACATTACAGGATTTGTAGCAGGTGTCTCAGATTTAAAAGAAGTAACTCTTTTTAGAAATGGGGATGTATTCCATACATTCGAATGCAAAGGAGATGAGTTAGAATTTACATTTGATGATGATGAAAATATCAAGAACCTGGTGATTAAGTCTCCAGATGATAGAGCTCCTTTTATTTTTTATTATCTGAGAGTTGTACAAAAGGATGGCCATATTGCATGGTCTACCCCAATTTGGATAGATCTTGTTAAAGTTAAGGCCCAAGCGCCTATTAAGAAAAAAATAAAAGCGAAGAAATAAGATGAGGACGTTCTTTGTAACGTTTGGCTTAGCAATCTTATTTTTCATTTTATGCGCAATTGGACTTGGGATTGGTAGACTTATTACAGGTAAAACAATGTTTTCCTGTAATAAGTGTGGTAAGTTGCCAGGAAGTAAAAAAAAGTCATGCACACTTTGTGAAAATAGAGATAAATGTAAGAAAAAATAGATTATTTTTTGGTGATCCGAATTTTTTCTATCGCGCGCTCAGAACAACGTATTACTTCTAACTCGAATGTATCTTGCAGTAATTTCCATCCAATTTTCGGGATGGTTCCGGCTTTATGATAGATGTAACCACCAAGTGTGTCGTATTCAGGGCTTTTGGGAAGGGAGATTCCAATCTGATTTTCAATGTCATATAGGTTCATTTTTGCATCTACAATAAAGTTGTTATCTGTTTCCTCTAAATAGAGTGTTTCTTCATCGATGTCATATTCATCAGAAATTTCTCCAACAAGCTCTTCTAATATATCTTCAATGGTCACAATTCCTTCTGTGCCCCCATATTCGTCTACGACAATTGCTAAATGAATTTTTTTTGCTTTGAACTCTTGTAGTAGATGAGAAATCTTTTTTGTTTCAGGTGCATAAATTACTGGAGTTATAAGTGTCTCTAGAGGTGTGTTAAGAAGTGTTGGGGTATTTTTACGGTGAGATTCAATATAGTAGTGCATGACGTCTTTTAGCAGTAAAACACCGACAATATTATCAATTGTATCTTTATATACAGGTATGCGGCTATAACCTTCTGTAATGAGCCTTTCTGCGGCTTTATGGACTGTTTGATTGATCGATAGGCAATAGACATCAACTCTTGGTACCATAACCTCTTTTGCAATGCGATCTCTAAAGGATGCAATTGAAGTGATGAGCTTCTGATCATGGTGGTCTAAATGCTTGCTCAGTTCTGTTTCATGTACAAATTCTAAAATTCGCTCTTTGACATTGACTTGAGATTCTGCTTTGAGATTTTTTTGACTTGGAAAAAGAAGTTTTTGCAATTTTAACATTGGAAAGGTCAAAACGGAGAAAAGACATAAAAAGAGCGACCCAAAAGGCATGATGTATTTTAAAAAGAAGAGAGGGTTGTATGAGGCAAGTAACCGAAAACTAAAATCAACAAGAAGCCCAAATATGGTTAAAAGAGCAATAATTATAGAGGTCCAATATAGCGTGAGCCCAAAACTTACATAAGCCTTATCAAAGATATGTATCAGAGTTAAAAAAGCCGTGGCTGCATACAAAATCCTTAGAATCTGTTTCGAGAAGCTAATAATAAAGTAGAGGCTTCCCCAGACGTCTTTTGGAAAGATTTTGCGTATGAAAAAGTAATAAAAAAAATGTTTTTGCTTTCTATAAAACTCACGCTTTGTTCGAACCCGCCCAAGAGACTGGAAGGATTTTGTCATGCAAGTAAGGGCGACTGCTCCGATTAAAAAAAGAAGAGGAAAGAAAATGGAATCAAAGGACATATAATTTTAGGCTTTTTATCTGAGTTCATAATGCTTTTCATGGAAATATGCAATGTATATTTCGCTGAGGTTATGACATGCAATTTAATATTTAGTGAGCGCTAGATTACGAGTATTAAGTATTTCCATGCAGATCTTTTCCTGTTCACGCATGATTTTCTCATCTGTTGGATCTATATCATCATATCCCAGAAGATGAAGAATACCATGGATGATATAAAGAGTAATCTCCAAATAGGTATCAAGGTTGTTTTTAGTAGCGTATTT
>JAJFMG010000149.1 GCA_021772295.1 Chlamydiota bacterium
CCAAGTTATTTTAGCAGAGTTAGCATGAAAAAAAGAATTTTATCCCCTTCTTGCAATTTAATCAATTTTTTACGCAAAATGACCTTTTAGCTTATAGATACTGAGGTGTTATGGAAAAGAAGAAAGTCGTTATTATTGGATCGGGTCCGGCAGGCTATACAGCCGCAATTTATGCTTCTAGAGCAAATCTTTCACCTACTATCTATGAAGGTTTTTTTTCAGGTATTGCAGGTGGCCAGCTGATGACAACCACCGACGTAGAGAATTACCCAGGTTTTCCAGATGGCATAATGGGACCTGAGCTAATGGATGCCTTTCGTAAACAAGCTATTCGTTTTGGAACAGAGGTTCTAACAGAAGATGTTGAAAGTGTAGACTTTTCTAAGAGGCCCTTTTTTATCAGTGGTTCCAAAACGAAAATGGAAGCAGAAACTGTTATAATTGCAACTGGGGCTACTGCAAATAGACTTTATGTTCCTGGCACAAACGATAATGAGTTTTGGCAAAAAGGTGTTACCGCATGCGCAGTCTGTGACGGCGCTGCTCCAATTTTTAGAGATAAAGAACTCTATGTATTTGGTGGTGGCGATACTGCTGTAGAGGAAGCTATTTTTCTAACGAAATTTGCCTCTAAGGTATATCTTGTGCATCGCAGAGATGCGCTGCGCGCATCTAAGATCATGGCAAAACACGCATCTGAGCACCCTAAAATAGAAATTATTTGGAACCATACCCTAGAAAAAGTAGAAGGTGACAATGTGGTTCAGTCTGTAACAATCAAAGATGTTAATACCGGTAAAGAAGACAAAAGAAATGCTGCTGGTGTATTCTTTGCAATAGGACATACGCCCAATACTGCCTTTTTAAATGGGCAAGTAGAAATGCATCCAAATGGTTATATCAAGATAAAACCAAATACTACCCACACAAATATAGAAGGTGTGTTTGCAGCAGGTGATGTTCAGGATCATGTTTATCGACAAGCGGTAACTGCAGCAGGTTCTGGGTGCATGGCAGCTCTCGACGCTGAAAGGTGGCTTACCTCTCAGGGAGAAAAATGAAAAAACTTTTTTTCTTTTTTCTATTGCCAATTGGTCTTTTTTCCCTAGAAAAAAAACCATGGTTTCATAATACGTGGGAGTTTCAGTTTTATCCAGAATATGCCTATAGCTATTATCCAAGTGTAGATAATGGAGTAAATCCATCTAGTTATTCTTCACACAATCAACTATTGAAGCTGGGCCTTGGTGTAGCGGTTCTTCCTAAACTTGATGTTGAATATGAAATGGAATTTGCAAAAACAAGAAAACTTGTTTTTGGTGGAAGAAGTGTTGCTGTCCAGTGTCGCTATCAATTTCTAGATGATATTTCAGGGGATTTTGTTAGTTTTTGTATGGGAGGGAACATTCGCTATGTACCACCTAGAAATTTAACCGATGTATCATCACCTTATCATTCGAATTGGAACGCTGAAATTGTATCTTCGATAGGAAGAGAGTGGGCTAGATCCTATTACTGGTGTTTTAGGATGTTTGGGTTTGCATCTTTTGGATTTGCAAACCATGGTTACCCATGGCTTAGAGCTCTATTTTCTATGGCTGCAAATTTTCATGATAAGCATCGCATAGAGCTTTATTCCGATGGATACTTTGGACTTGGAGATAAAACAGTGGTAAACATCAATCGTTTTAAATCTTATCAAGATATAGCTCATAGATCAATAGATATAGGTGTATCCTATCGTAGAAATTTCGATATTTGGGGAATACTTAGTTTGACCTATGCCTTTAGACCTTACGCAGAGTCATATCCAAATCATGAAAGCGTTGTTACAGCATCTTATAGACTTCCGTTCTCAATTTTCTAATAAAATCAAAAATGACTACAGTCATATCTTCCACTCAAAAGTTTTTGAAGGTCGTAGAACTTTTATTGCTCACTCAGGTCTAAAAGCGTTTGTAGGAGCGTTTTTAAAGTAGGAATATCCTCTTTGGAAATGTAGTAGTCACATGCATTTTTTTCATCAAAAGCTTTCACGCTTTCTAGAGGTGACATGGTAAAAAGAAGAATAGGAATATCGAATTTGATTTCCTTTATTTTGATCGATGTCTCTATGCCGTTTAGGCCTGGCATTTGAAAATCCATGATAATGAGATCAATTTTTTGTGAATCAAATTTTTGCAGAGCCTCTTCACCAGAAGATGCCAATATTGGATTGCCACCAAGCTTTCCTACAAGCTGGGTAAGAAATGTCAAATTAGAAGGAGTGTCATCTACAATTAAAATACGATTTTTCTTCAATGTAATTTACCTGATTGCTCTAGTTGTTTTTATTTAATATTGAATTTAAACTTTTTGCAGAACCGATTTTCTTAAGTTTGGCTTGATTTTTTTGTTGCCAACGCACTATTATGCACGCAGGTGGTTTGCTAAAATCTATTCAAAAGAGCACAATATACGCTCTCCACAAAAGCAATATGTAATATTAGGAGTGAGTTTTCAATGGAAAAAAGTGATTTTGGTAAGGAAAAGGTGCAAGAGATTTGTGACCAAATTCAAAAAGAGACTCTGGAGCCTGCTAAAAAAGAAGCTGCAGGTATGATTGAAAATGCTAAAAAACAAGCTGAGCAAATTATCCTTGATGCAAAAAAAAATGTGGAAAAGTTAGAGCAGGCTGCGAAGAAAAAAATAGATGAAGAGCGAAATGTCTTCGAAGCTTCGATGAATCTATCCGCTAAAAAGACTCTTTCTTCTTTGAAAGAGAAGGTGGAAAAGGAGCTTTTCAATCCCAACTTAGCGGAACTAGTAAAAGAAAAGTCATCCACGCCTGATGCTATATCCGCATTTATTAATGCTATCGTGAATGCTATCGAAAAGGAAGGCTTAGATGGGAATCTACTAGCGTCTATTCCAAAAACAGTTTCCAAAGAAGCCGTTATGCAGAGTCTTCAAGAAAAAGTAGTCCAGTCTCTTCAAAAAGAGGAGGTTGTTCTTGCTGGTATGCAAGGTGGAGCAACTGTAAAAATTATGGATAAGAATATTATCTTGGATCTAAGCGATGAAGCATTGAAGACAATGCTTGCAGATTTCGTTAGTGATGACTTTAAAAGCATGATATTTGCTCTGTAGGAATATGTTTAGAAACTATTTTATTGTAAATTCTCTCCCTACTTTGACTCTGTCCCAAAAACCTGAGATCACTTTTTTGGAACTTATGCGTCTTTTTAAAATGAACTTGAGCGCATCAGAGCTTCAAAAGACAAAAGATATTCGGTTATTTATTGATTTGCAAAATGTACTCAAAATTTTGAAAAAAGAGCCCCTTGACATAAGAGGTAATTTTACGGAGAAAGAGTTAGATGAAGCTATTATGCATCAGATTCATCTGCCTAAGTATTTGCTTGATTTTTTAGAAAGAGAAGAAAGCCCTGTCGATAAGTTTTATGAAGTTATGAGTGCATATTTCCAGGAAGAAATTAAGTCTCAAACTGGTTTTTTTCAAAAATATGTTAAATTCGAGCAAGAGCTTAGACTGACTCTTACTGCTATCAGGTGTAAAAAAAATCAAAGAGATATCTCACAGGAGCTGAGCTCCGAAGATCCTACTGACTTTTTTGTACATGAAATCTTTTCTCAAAAGGATCAAGAAACTGTAGAGTTTAGCGAGCCATACCATAGCCTTGCATCAAAGTTAAAAGAGGCAGAGGGCAATCCATTCTTGCAAAAGAAAATACTTATGCAGTTTCGGTTTGATCAGATCGAAGAAATGGTTGAGGGAGATCTGTTTTCAATTGATTATCTTCTCGCATATATGATCCAGCTAATCCTTGTAGAAGACTGGAATTTTTTAAATAAAGAGCAAGGCCATACCACGTTAAATCAAATTGTGAAGGAAGCACTATGACAAGTTCGTTAGAAACGCAAAGTAACCAAGCCAAAGGAAAAGTACTAAGAGCTTTTGGAAACCTTCTACAAGTTAAATTCGAAGGGATTATCTACCAGGGAGAAGTGGTAAATGTACATGTGGATGGTACAATGCTCAAAGGCGAGGTAATTGAAGTTGCCGAAGACTTAGCAAAAGTGCAGGTTTTTGAAGATACTAGTGGAGTATCATTTGGAACTGAGGTCAGTTTTACAGAGCATCTTTTAGAGGCAGAGCTTGGACCTGGGCTTATGAGTAGTATCTTTGATGGTCTTCAAAATCCCCTTGAAAAAGTGGCTAATAAAACTGGCTTATTTCTATCTCGAGGCGTTTATATCACGCCACTTGATAAAGAGAAAAAATGGGAGTATGTTTCATCTGTCAAAGTTGGTGACATTGTTGAGCCTGGACAATATTTGGGTTATACTATGGAAGGGCGCTTCCATCACTATATAATGCTACCATTCTCAATTGATTGTAAATGCACCGTAACTTTTGCTGTATCTGATGGATCATACACTATTGAAGACACTCTTTATAAGGTTACAGATGAGTTAGGGATAGAGCATACAGTTTCTATGATTCAAAGATGGCCTGTTAAGGTTCCTTTATCGATTGGTAAGAAGATTCGAGCTACTAAAATGATGGATACTGGAATGCGTACTTTAGATACGCAATTTCCGGTGCTAAAAGGGGGATCTTTTTGCTCTCCTGGACCATTTGGTGCAGGTAAAACAGTGATGCAGCATCACCTGTCAAAATATGCATCAGTTGATGTTGTTATTATGACAGCTTGTGGCGAAAGGGCGGGTGAAGTTGTGGAAGTACTCCGTACATTCCCACATCTAACGGATCCTCACACTAATGAATCCCTTATGACAAGAACGGTAATTATTTGTAATACCTCTTCTATGCCGGTAGCAGCTCGAGAGGCTTCTGTATATTTAGGTGCAACTCTTGCTGAATATTACAGACTGATGGGACTAGATGTTTTACTTCTTGCGGATTCAACATCTCGATGGGCGCAGGCTATGAGAGAAATGTCGGGAAGACTCGAAGAAATTCCTGGAGAAGAAGCTTTTCCAGCTTATCTAGCATCTAGAATTTGCGCATTTTATGAAAGAAGTGGAGTTCTTAAATTACAAAATGGTGAAACTGGTTCATTGACTATTGGGGG
>JAJFMG010000150.1 GCA_021772295.1 Chlamydiota bacterium
TAGAAAAACAAGCGCAATCCGTTCACTTGTAGAGGAGACAAGACTTTCCTCAAATGATTTTGTAGTTCCCATATTTGTGATCGATGGTAATAACAAAAAAGAACCGATTGAAAAGATGCCGGGTGTTTTCAGATTTTCGGTGGACTTACTTGTAAAAGAGGCTGAAACTCTCTATAGACAGGGAATCGTTTCCATCGCTCTTTTTCCTAAAGTCGATGCGAGTTTGAAAGATGAAACGGGCTCCCTTGCCTTTGATGAAATGGGATTAATTCCAAAAGCTGTAAAAGCTTTGAAAAAGGCGCTTCCAAATTTGTGCGTCATTTGCGATGTAGCGCTAGACCCATATACTTCTCACGGTCATGATGGCGTAATTGATGAAAATGGAAATGTTTTAAATGACCCAACACTTAAACTTCTTTGCAAAGCAGCTATTGTCTTAGCAAATGCTGGTGTCGATATTATCGCGCCAAGCGATATGATGGATGGACGAATCAAAGCGATTCGGCAAATGCTTGATATTCATGGTTACTTCGATGTTAATATTTTATCATATAGCGCAAAATTTGCATCAAATCTATATTCTCCATTTCGATCAGCTTTAGATTCTGCGCCTGCAAAAGGGGATAAAAAAGGATATCAACTAAACCCTGCAAATATAAATGAAGCTCTTTTAGAAACCAAAACAGATGAAGAAGAAGGGGCAGACATGCTGCTTGTTAAACCAGCTCTTTTTTATCTAGATATTCTTTGCAAAGTCAAAGAAAGGACTCTTTTGCCAGTGGGCGCCTACCATGTTGGAGGAGAGTATGCAATGGTTATGGCCGCAGATAAGTTGGGATATTTGGATGCCAAAACCACCTTTTATGAATCTCTTCTATGCATCAAAAGAGCTGGTGCATCTTTTATTTTTACATACGCTGCGCCGCAAATTTTAGAGCTCTTATAAAAAAAATTCTTTGTATCTTTTTGATAGAAAAGAGCTTCGAGAATTATTTTTTGTGATTGAAAAAAAGATGTATTCTTAAACACAAAGCCTCGCTATACAAAAAAAAATATAGGCATTTAAGTAGGGCATCAAAGGCAGGGGCAACTAATGGGGCAAGAAAAAAAAGCGATATCTGATGGAAAACAGGTATCAATCGAATATAGCATTTTTTTACAAGATGATACAAAGGTGGATTCCAATATTGGAAAGGATCCCTTAACGTATCGTTGTGGAAAACAACAGATTCTACCCGGTGTAGAAGAAGCCCTTTATGGTCTTTCTGCTGGTGAAAAAACAGAAATCATTTTAGAGCCAGATGAAGCCTATGGAGCTCAAAATCCAGAAGCTTTTAAAGAAATCAATGAAGAGCTAATACCTGAAAAGATGCGTTATGAAGGAGCTGTTCTTGTTGTCCCAGATAAAGAAAACGGTGACGTCCTTGTTCGCATTGATGCCATTCGAGACAGCAAAATCACTTTAGACTTTAATCATCCGCTTGCTGGCAAAACACTAAAGTTCAATGTAAAGGTTTTAAGCGTAGATTAAGTTATTCGTAACTATAGCGCTCATTTTGAATAGTATTGTATAGTCTTTTTCCCGTTTCTGCTCTTGCTCCAACATCACGAAGCCATGCGGAAACGGCATATCCAAGCATTGTTTTTGAACTCTTTTTTAAGAAAATATCAAGCGGCATTAAAAAAGACACCCCTTTGTCATGGTAGGTTTCACCGTTAACAATGTCACCCCCATTTGTGATTGTATACCACAAAGAAAAACGCATACCGCTTGAATAGTATTTAGTAAGCTCGAACCTTGCCCCCAAATCTTTTGCAAGAAATTGTCCAGCGCTTACTTTAAACTCTAAATTTAGCGGATCAAACATATAGTACAAATCTAGAAAGTACTGCGTTCCAAGAAAATTTACTTTCTTATCTTCTTTCCTAATTTTTCTTTGGAAACCAAACCCTTCATAATTTCTTTTAAGCACTGTGGCAAGCTCTACTCCAACTGCAAACTTCGATTTGTTGGGGTAATAAAGCGCCTCCATTGCAATTCCAGCATATGCAGGCTCAAAGTATCCAATGGAAGATCGAAAAAAGAGCCCTTTATTAATGTGGAACCCCTTTTGCAGATAAGCCTTTTCTATATCTACTGTATTTGTCTGGTAATACCTAATTAAATCAGATCGTACATTTAAGAGCTTAGAAGGGTTTGCTTTATCTTTATCTCCCACATCAGAAATACTTGATTTAATCGAGTACCCAAGTTCAACATTATAATACACACTATCAAAGAGATATCCACTAGCAGACCCAACTGCCCCGAAACTATACTTATACTTACCAGTTGTAGATCCAAAAAAACTAATCAGTCTAGGTGTCACTGTAATCACCCAGACTGGTTTTTTTCTTGTGTAAATAGAATACCCATCATAAGCACTTGGCTTTGAAGAAGGATCTTGCATAGGAGAAAGAATAGAAAGTTCATATTCTCCTATTTTTTTTTGCTGAAAGAGCTCTAAATTTTTTCGCTGAAAGAGATATTCAAATACGAGAAGCCCATCTGATTCTACAACCACACATACATTAG